>DBFCNY010000185.1:0-10694 GCA_048298285.1 Collinsella sp. | reverse complement strand
GAGGCGGGGCATGCCCCGCCTCTTACACCACATCTCTGCGCGCTACCAACCTAGCTGGATTAGAGCCTGCTGAGGTGAATTTTAATGTACACACTCTAGATTGTGTACATTATCTTCTTGCACATAAATGCTATCGCTCTAGCAACAGTACTCATATTTGGCATTTTTTGCCCACTGTTATATAACTAGCCCCTATAGCAAGCAAAAAGCAGGCCGCAGCCCATTGCTGCGGCCTGCCCGAAGCCCCGAAAGGGGCGTTAAGCGCTGTAGCCCAGCGCCTGAAGCACAAACATAACAACCGTCAGCACCGTAATCACGGCGATAGTCGCCCAAGTGAGCACGTTCCACACGCGGCCGTTGCGGTTGGCACCCATAATGTGACGGTCAGCGGCGATAACCACCTGGAACACCAGAACCACGGGCAGCAGCACGCCATTGATGACCTGCGAGGTCATCATAATCTGGAACAGATCGACGCCGGGCATAAGCACCAGCACGGCAGAGATACCGATGATGGCCGTAATGATGCCGCGATAGACCGGGGCCTCGTCCCAGCTGCGGTCGGCACCGCGCTCCCAGCCAAATGCCTCGCAGATAGCGCTCGACGTAACGCCCGGCAGCACGCAGGCGGCCAAGAAGCTCGCCGCGACCAGGCCCGAGGCAAACAGTACCGTGGACCATTGACCCGCAATAGGCTCCAGCGCGCGGGCAGCATCGGCAGCATCGCTGATCTGAATACCCGCCGGGAACAACACCGTACCAGTCGTGATGATAATAAAGCCGGCAATGACATCGGCGGCAAGCGAGCCGCTCACGGTATCGATGCGCTGCAGCACGATATCGTCCTCGCCCGCGTTCTTATCGACCACGTTGTTCTGCGCCAAGAAAATCATCCACGGCGCGATGGTGGTACCGATCGTCGCGACCACGAGCGACACGTAGCTGGGGTCATTTTGAATGTTAGGCACGACCAGGTCGACCGCGACCTCACCCCAGTTGGGGCCAGCCATAAACGCGGCGACAATATAGGTCACGAACACGCAGCTCACCAGCAGCAGAATCTTCTCGATGCGCTGGAAACTACCCGACATGGTAAGCATCCACACCAGCAGCGCCACCAACGGCACCGAGATGCTCGCCGGCACGCCAAAGAGAGCGAGGCCGCTGGCGATGCCCGCAAACTCCGAAATGGTCACAGCCGTGTTGGCGATCAACAGCGCCGCCATAGCAAGTACACTCTTGCGCACGCCAAAGCGCTCGCGAATGAGCGATGCCAAGCCCTTGCCCGTGACGCAGCCGCAGCGCGCCGCGGTCTCCTGCGTCACGATGAGCAGCACAGTCATGACGGGAAGCATCCAGAGCATCTTGTAGCCATAGCTGGCGCCCGCGCTGGAATACGTTGCAATGCCGCCAGCGTCATTGCCCGAAAGCGCCGCCAGCAGACCGGGACCCATAGCGCCAAAGATGGCCGCGATGGTCAACTTTTGCTTGGTGCCCGACTTTTGCTTGGTATTTTGCACGCGACCACCTAACCCATGACCGACATGGTGAGCAGCACCGCAGCGGCGCAGTACGCTACGCACGAGATCATGACGGCAATAACGTTCATGGCGGTGCCCGACGTGTTGAGGTCATGCTCGTCACGCCAGAACAGCACCATCAGGTAAATCACGGCGCTCATGTTGCCAATCAGGCAGACGATGGCCGCAATGTTAAAGCAGCCGGTAAAGAGCTGTTCCTCAAACATGGGCGCGTCGGGGAACGCGGCGGTGCGCACCAGCTGGGCGCACAGGTAGGTCACGAGCGACAGGATCAGGCCCATGCCCGTGCTCTGGAAGAAGAACCCCAGATACGGCTTGGGCTCGTCATCGTGACCGTCATACTCCAGGAAGTAGTTCTTGACGAACGACACCATGCGCGAGGCCGCCAGCAGCACGAGCGGCATGGCGCACATGGGGAACACCACCAGATGCGCGGAGCCGAGCGCCGTCCCCAGCACCGTTGCCATGATGCACGAGGCAATGCCCCACACGACAACCCAGTACTGGCGATGCACGAACCAGCTGAGCACATTCGTCGAGTCGTCGGACGCGCTATCGCCCGAGCCGACGCCTGCGATCTGCAGGTCCTCCTGGTGCTCCTCGGCGATAACGTCCATGGCGTCATCAAAGGTCACGATACCCAGGATATGACGGTTCTCGTCGCAGACAGGGATGGCAACCAGGTCGTACTTGGTCATCTCGTCCGTCACGTCTTCCTGGTCCTCGTCGGGCGACACATAGACCAGGTCGCGATAGGCCAGCTGACCCAGCGTGGCGTCGCGGTCGGCTACGATCAGCGTGCGCAGCGAAAGCACGCCGGTCAGCATGCCGCTCGGATCCTCGGTATAGACGTAGTAGACGCTCTCGAAGTCCTCGTCGAGCTCGCGAATCGCCTCGATGGCGTCACCGACCGTTGCCGTGGCGGGCAGGGAGACAAACTCCGAGGTCATGATGCGGCCGGCGGTGTTGTCCTCATACCCCAGCAGGTTACGAATCGCTTTCTCCTCCTTGACGCCCATCAGGCGCAGGAGCTTCTCGGCCTTCTCGTAATCGAGCTCGTCGATCAGGTCGGCTGCATCGTCCGGGTCCATCATGGCCAGCATCGACGATGCGTCCGTGTCGGACAGGCCCTCGAGCATCTCGGTCATAAGCTCGTCGTCATCGAACTCCGAGATGGCCTCGGCGGCCTGGGCAGTATCGAGCTGTGCAAACACCTGCGCACGCAGGCGCGGGTCGAGCTGCTCGATAATGTCGGCGATGTCGGCAGGGTGCAGCTCGCCGAGCGTCTTGTGCGACACCGAGAGTTGAATGTTCTTGGTCGAGCGGTCGAGCAGGTCCATGTAGGACCAAGCGATGATGTCCTCACTGAGCGGCTTGCCCAGGTGCTTCATAAAGCCTTCGACGATATGCTCGAGCGCGGGGCTGATGGCGCGTAGCAGACCGCGGGCACCGACCTCGGCGCCCAGCAGGCGCAGCTGGTTTTCGCCCGACATGGAAAACTTGATGTCGTTTACGCGCACGACCTTCATGCCCTGCGTGTCGACAATCTGCTTGTTGAGCACATCGCGGGCAAGCAGGAGTTCGGTCGGCTGCAGGTACGAAAAACGGATTTCGGTGGCCGACGTCTTAAGGTGTACACCCGTCTCGTCGATACGGTCGACCCATTTACGCCAGCTAATCATAAACGGCGTCTTGCCGGGTCCGCGGAACGCGAGCGACGTCACGTGCGGAAAAACTTCGCCGGTAGCAATGCCAAAATCGTTCACCACGCCGAGCTTTTCGCCGTCGACGTCCAAGACCGGCAATTTGAGCATCTCACTCAGATAATTCAATGGTGCTCCCCATCATTATTCCTCCGGACGCGACCGCGCGTGCGGCGTCCGGGGGCTTCTGGATATGTATACGCATGCGCGGGCGGCACGCCGCTCGACGCTTACACCCCGTGCATGCGCAGAAAGCACCTGCATGGGGTCATCGACTGTATGGTCGAGGTTTGGATTTCACCTGTAACCTTTCTCTTGACCCTCATTAACCGCAGTAACTATAGCATCAGCATCGCCCTGCGGCATCGAATTTATGCGCTGCACATTGCAGGCATACCAAACGCTGACGCATCCGTGACATAGTCATTGGGGACGTTCTTAAATGACTACCCAATAACTACTCTGTGGTGTCGTCGTCCTCGGCAAGCTGGGGGAACACGGCGTCCTTGGGCATGGCGGCCTTCGTCAGCGAGGTGAGCTTTTTGCTCAGCGACGTGTCCGTCTTGACCAGGTCGCTGAGCGTCACGATCTTGTAGCCGTCGGCAATGAGGCCGTCGATAATCTGCGGCAGCGCCTCGAGCGTCTGCTCGGCGCATTCGTCTCTATCGGTGAGCAGCACGATATTGCCCGGCGTCACCGAATCGAGCACCGTCGAGACCTGCTCGTCGGCACCGTTGAGCAGCCAGTCGCCCGAGTCGATATTCCACGAGACCACGGCGGAGACCAGGTCCATCGCATCAATCCAGTTTTGCTCGTCAAAGGCAGCGTAGGGAGCACGCAGCAGCATCGTCTTCACGCCGGTCGCCGACTTCATCGCGTCGGTGCCTTTCGTGATCTGTTCGCGTACCGCCTCACGGTCCCGACCCTTGAGCGAATCGTCGCTGTAGCTGTTGGATCCGATCTCGCACCCGGCATCGACAATCGCCTTGGCCGTGGCAGGCGAGGCCTCGGCCGCATCGCCCGAAAGGAAGAACGTCGCGGTGACGCCCTTTTCCTTGAGTACCTGCAGGATCTGCTTGGTGGCGCCGCTCGGACCCTCGTCAAACGTCAGCGCCACGTACTTTTTGTTGCCCTTGGGCGCCACGCTGGCGCACGCAACGACGCAATCGGTGGCGGGCACAACCTCGCCGCGGTCTTGCGTCTTGCCCGACTGCTCACCAACCCACACCTCGGAGCGGCCCTGGACACCCCACGTCTGCACATACTCGATAGCGCCCGTACCCTCGACCTTGAGCTTGGGCTCGATAACCGCAGCCTGAACCTCGTGCTTCTCGTAGGTGTTACGGCCATCCTTGACCGTCACCTTCTCGCCGCCCTCAAGTTCGCGGCTATCCCATTTGCCCTGTTTCACGCGCTTGCCGTCGACCTTCACCGACAGTTTTTCGCCCCCATGGCGCTTGAGCACGCTGTCATCGACGGCCAGCAGGTCGCCTGCGTCGTAGGTGTCAGTCAACTCCTGGTCGTCGATGAGATTCTGCAGCGTAGAGCCCACGCGCACCGCGGTCTTCTGGCCGTTGAGCTCCACGTCCACGCTGCGGTTGACGTAGCCCACGACGGCAGCGATAAACAGCACGAGCGCACAGCCCACGGCGATGAGTGCGTAGGGCAGGCGAGACGAACGACGGGGCGTACGGCTGTTGCCGATGCGCGCACTGCGGTCGCTAAACCCGCGGCTATGGTTGAGGTACATCGCGCCGGGCTTACGGTGACGCTTGCGCTGACCGCTGGGCAGCTGCCCCAGGTCGCGGCGCGCCGTCGGACGCGCACCCGAACGCCCGTTTAAGTTGGATCCGTTTTGGCGCATGTACCCTCCCCCATAAACACAGCAAGCCGGAGCAACAGGTCTCCGGCTTGCCTCCCATCATTTGGTACGTCGCTATTTTGTAGCTTTTGACGAGCCTCCGCTCGCCTTTTGGTATTCGTCCTTAAACGCCTTGAACATGCCGCGCGTCTTGCCGAGCTGCTTGCCCAGTGCGCGACTGCCCTTGTCCACGGCAACCGATCCCTTGTCGTCGAGCACCTTGGCGCCCTTTTTGACCTTGTCGCCCACCACGACGCTGGCCTCGGCGGCCTTGGCAGCCGCACCGCCCGAATACCCGAGCGACTTGACCTCGTCCGAAACAATCATCGCGCCGTCCGCATAGCCGCGCAGCATCGTCGGCGGCACCTGCGTGTCACCAACCAAAACACTCGAAGCAGCACCGGCGGTCACATAGAATGCCTGCACGATGCCCGAGCGTGGCTTGAACTCAACGTCCGAGCAATAGCCCACGACGTCGCCTGATTCCGTGCGCACGTCCATACCGACCCAGATGATGCAATCGTCCAGGTTGATGTCGAGGCGCTTGGCAGCGGCGGCATCGTACGTGTCCTTGACGTCATCGACCGCAATGGCGCCCTCGTAGACACCAATAGCGTCGAGCGCTACGAATCGGTCGGGACGCTCGATCATGCCCGCGATATCGGATTGGCGGACCATAAAGCCGACCACGCGCGTACCGCCCGGGGTAAAGACCGGAAAGTGAATCTTTCCGAGCTTTTTAGGGCTGCGCGGCGTGCCGTCCTTTTTGGTGCGCTTGTCCTCGGTAGGCTTGCGATAGATCTTGGCGCCGACAAAATCCCCGGCGCGCATTATGCCTCGGTCGAGGGCTCCGCAGCCTCGGTATCAGCCTCGACGGCGTTCTCGACCACGACGTCGGCGGCAGGCGTCACGTTGCCGCCCGAAATGGCGTCGTTGAGCTGCTCGCGCAGCTGGTCCATGCGCTCGCGGGCCAGGTCGACCTTGGCGCGCAGGTCATCGGTCTTGGCGTCGACCATCGGGCCAAAGTCATTCACCGCAGCACGGGCCTCCTCGGCGCTGTGCTCGTAGGTGTCGCGCATATTGTCCCAGGCGTCGTTGGCGATATCGGCAGCCATGGCGCGGGTCTCGGCGCCCGAGCGCGGGGCCAGAGCAACGCCGACAATAGCGCCGGCAGCGGCACCAAAAAGTGCGCCGGAGACAAAGCTGAAAGTCTTACCCATGATCATTCCTCTCCTGCGGGCACGTCGGTGCCCACCGTTTGAATGCTGTCCATTATACCCGCAGCGCATCACTTGCCGCTCCGCTCATCTGCGTACGGCAAAGGCGCAGGTACGTGATGGTGATAAACGCGTAGACCTACTCCTGAGGCATAGCCGGCATGGCCACCGTGGCACCCGGGTCCTCGCCGGCGCCGTCCACGAGCGGCAGACCGCCCTCATGCGCAGGTCCTGCCGGAACCGTCGCAGCACCGCCAAAGACGGCAGCGGAGGCCTCGTGGCTCTCGGCAACCGCGCCCTCGGTATCAATCGCCACCTGGGGCTCGTCGTCAAAGTTGGGGACACCCTGGGGCTCGGTGGGAACAGGCTCGGCGGTCGCATCGGCAACGGGCTCGGCGTCGGCCGGCACATCGCCCTCGTCAGCGCCCTCGTCCTCGGCAGCATCTTCGCCGTTCGCAACGGCGACGGCCTCGTGAGGATCCTTGCCCTCGGCCTCGGCGCGCATGCCCAGCACCAGGTTGCGCAGGCCCGCAACCGTGCCTTCCACGTCGGGGGCAGGCTGGTCGGCGTGCAGGTACGCCCAGTCCATCATAAAGGTGGCCGACGACAGCGCGCCGATGGCCAGCGCGTCGTCGGGGCACGAAAGCTCAACCTCAAAAACGCGCTCGTCGTGCTCGCTTACGCGCGTGCGGCCGCACGAGATGCTGCCAGCAAGCCCAGTCTCGTTCATGAGCTCGACCGTCACGTGCTCCAGCAGGTGGCAAAGCTCGGTCTGGCCCATGCAGTCCTGGAACTCGCGACCGGAATCGCCCAGGCACAGGTGCTTGGCAATCGCCGGCACCAGGTAGTACACGCGCGCCGTGGCCTCGATATCCTCCGAGGTCATGAGCGGCATGCCGGGGTTCACCAGCACGTGCGCGCAAATCTTGTCCTCGCTGACGGTGACCTTAAGGATGTTGAACAGGCCTGCCATAACTCTCCCCTACTCTTCCTTGCCCTACTCGTCGCCATCGTGCGGATCCACAGAGCCCGCACCCGACGCCGCCGGCTTGTCTGCCGAAAGCTCGGAATCCTTCTTATCGGTTTCGGCCGGAGCGATCACGCGAATGAGCGAGATGCGCTGGCCACGCATCGACTGTACCTTGAACTTGTACCCCGCGACCTCAAACACCTCTCCAATATCGGGCACCGAGTCGCAAAGCTCCAAAATCCAGCCGGCGATGGTCTCATAATCATCGCTTTCCTCGAGCGGCCAACCAAGCTCAATCGCGTCATCGCACGAAAAACGCCCATCGACGAGCCACTCGCGGCGCGAAAGGCGCGTGAGGTACTTGTTGTCGGGGTCGAACTCGTCCTCGATCTCGCCCACGATCTCCTCGACGATGTCCTCGATGGTAATGATGCCGGCCGTGCCGCCGTACTCGTCCACAACGACCACAATCTGATCGTGCGAGGTCTGCATCTCGGACAGCAGCGGCAGGATGTCCTTGGTGTCGGGAACAAAGGTGGCGTCGCGCAAAAAGTCGGCGATGGGCTGGTCACCCTTGCCGTCGAGCGCGGGCTGGATCAGGTCCTTAATGTGCGCGATACCCGCCACGTTGTCGGGATCCTCGTGGTAGACGGGGATGCGGCTAAAGCCGGTCTGGCGCATGGTGGATAGCACGCTGGCGACCGTCTCGTCGTCCTCGCACATGGTGGTGTCCACGCGCGGCACCATGACCTCGCGAGCGACGGTGTCGCCCAGGTCGAAGATCTCGTGGATCATGCGCTTTTCCTCGTCGAGCAGGTCGTCCTGCTCCGAGACCATGTACTTGATCTCTTCCTCCGAGACGTTCTGGCGGTCGTCGGCGCTCTTGATGCGCAGGATACGGGCCAGGCCGTCGGAGCAGGCGCCGGTCAGCCACACGAGCGGGCGGGCGATCTTTTGGAACACGGAGAGCGGTCCCACGACCTGCTTGGATACGCCCTCGGCGTTAGCGAGGCCGATGCGCTTGGGCACAAGCTCGCCGATCACGATGGACACAAAGGCGACGGCGACGGTGATGATGACCGGCGCCAGGCCGCGCGCGATGGCGGAAAGCGGCGCGATGCCAAAGCTTATGAGCCACGTGGCAAGCGGGTCGGACAGGCTTGTCGAGGCGACGGCGGACGAGGCAAAGCCCACGAGCGTGATGGCGACTTGGATGGTGGCCAACAGCTGATCGGAGTCGGCGGCGAGCTGGACGGCACGCTCGGCACGCTTATCGCCCTCCTCGGCATCGTGCTCCAACACGGCGCGCTTAGCCGTGGTGAGAGCCATCTCGGACATAGAGAAGTAGCCGTTGATGAGGGTCAAAACGAGGGTAGTGATAAGGGAGATGGTTATGTCCATCGGGAGTTTCTCGAACCTCCAAGATTCGGGACGTTGGCAGGAGACGTACGTAGCGGATAGGGCAATTGCGCCGGTCGCCCGTGCGAGCGGGGCCGCAGGCGTGGTCGCTAGATTACGAAGAGGATCACCGCCATGAACTGGAAGATGCTGCCGGCGAGCACCCACAGGTGAAACACGCTGTGCAGATAGCGCACGTTTTTGGCGATATAGAACGGCACGCCCACGGTGTAGCACACGCCGCCGACGGCGAGCAGGGCAAGCGCGACGGGGTTCAGCAGCGCCACAAGCTCGGGCAGCTTAAAGACGACGAGCCAGCCCATCAGCAGGTAGACCAGGCCGCTTACCCAGTGTGGCTGACGCTCGCGTAGGAAGCACTCGAGCGCAATGCCGATGATGGCGATGGCCCACACGGCAAAGAACAGCGCGGGGCCGCCGTCGTTTGCGAGCGTGATAAGGCAAAACGGCGTATAGCTGCCCGCAATGAGCAGGTAGATGCAGCTGTGGTCGATGATGCGAAACACGCGCTTGGCGCGCGCGGGCTGAATCGCGTGATAGAGCGTGGAAGCCAGATATTCGAGGATGATACTGACGCCATAGACAATCGCCGCGGCCATGTGGGCTGGGCCTCCGCCGCGCAGGGCAGCGAATACGATCAGGAGCACCAGGCCCGCGATACCCAGCAGGCAGCCGACACCATGGGTGACGGAGTTCATGATCTCCTCGCCCACCGTGTAGTGTGGAACGGCCGCGGTCTTGGGTCGCGGCTTAGAACTGTCGCTCGAATCGGACATGCCGGTTACATCCTCCAACGTAAAGAGTTCTCAACACTATATCAAAGCGTCTGGGTACGTGCGAAATTTGCACCTTACGTGACCCTTTGTTTACCCATTCTTTGCTTGTTGACGCATCAACGGCGAGCATCCATAATGCGCTTGTTTTAAATGTTGATGTATTAACATCTTTAAGGAGAACCGTAAATGCCTCAAAGCGCACACCCCCATCGAAAGCTCAAGATAGCCGGCATTGTTACGTTGGTAGTCGTTGTCGCGCTGCTGGGGTTTGCCGGCAACTTTTTGTTTGACTTTGCCCTGAACCCCCAAGCGCCGTACACCATGAAGATGATGCAGGATAGCAAGAACGACAATAAAGGTGAGCAGCCGGATGCCGAGGACACCGAGGCGCGGGCGTGGTTTAAGGAAAACCGCGAGAGCAGCAGCCTCACCGCGGACGACGGGACCGAGCTTGCCGCCTGGTATTTTGCTGCGTCAGAGAGCACGCACGACTACGCCGTCTGCCTGCATGGATATACCAACGAGCCCATCGGTATGGCCCGATACGCAAAACGATTCCATGACCGCGGCATGAATGTGCTCGCGCCTGCCGCTCGCGCCCACGAGCGCTCCGGCGGCGACTATATCGGCATGGGCTGGCCCGAGCGGCTCGATGTCGTTGCATGGATTGGGCGGATCGTTCAGGCTGACCCCGAGGCGCGCATCCTGGTCTTTGGCGAGTCGATGGGCGCGGCAACCGCCATGAACGTCGCGGGGGAATCTCTGCCCGCAAACGTGAAATGCATTATCGAGGACTGCGGCTATACGAGTGTTTGGGACGAGTTTTCTCTGCAGCTCAAGGACGTGTTCGGCCTGCCCAGCTTTCCCTTGCTCGATGTGGCAAACTTGGTATGCAACGTGCGCGCAGGCTACGACTTTCATAAGGCGAGCAGTGTGGAGCAACTCAAACACGCGACGGTTCCCATGCTGTTTATCCACGGCGACCAGGACACCTTTGTGCCGTACAGTATGCTCGACCAAAACTACGACGCGTGCGCCAGCAAGGTCAAGCAGAAGCTCACCATCCATGGCGCCACCCACGCCAAGAGCGCGCAAGTTGACCCCGAGCTCTACTGGAACACGGTCGACGACTTCCTCGACGAACATTTTTAGGCAAAAAGCACGGTTTACTGGTCTATCTAAGGTCGCGCGCGCAGACGTGGTGTAAGAG
>DBFCNY010000184.1:0-10021 GCA_048298285.1 Collinsella sp. | reverse complement strand
GACGAGATAGTCGAGAAGCGCGGCCTCAAGAAGGAGTAACATCGGGACTTGCAGCGACGGACCTCAGGACACTCTTACACCACGTCTGCGCGCGCGACCTATTATCTCTTCGCTGAATCCAGATTATCGGCCCAAGTTTCTTTGTTTTTGCTGTCACTAATCTAGTAACAGTACTCATATTTGCCGTTTTTTGTACAGAGTATATAAACAGACCCCCTATAAAGCCATAGTTTTACGCTGGTTTGAGCCCAAAGCACGCTCGGAGCGTATTCAGCAGAGCATCTTGCCTCTTTCGACGAGCCTCTACGCGATTCTGATATCGCTTACCCATACGCTGGTGGATGCGCCATGCGAGTGCTTCCATCGCTTCCATGTCACAGAGCATTTCGTTGTTGACCGTCGCGACCTCGATTCCCATAGTAATCAAGCCCGTGTTGCGCTTTTCATCATGGATACGTCCCCTCCGGGAGGAATGACCCAGCTCACCGTTGTATTCCAGGTCAAACCGGGCTGCTTCCTGATACGCATCGCAAACTGCATGCGGCATCCCCGAGATTGCCTGCGCGCGGTCATCGAACTCAATCTTGTAGTCGGTCTTAAAGGGACCGCAGGCAAATCCGCCATAGGAAAACGGAAGCGAAAACAGAGCGAGCATGATGCACTCCATGGGCGAGCGCAAGTTTTCTGACAAGTAGGGACACAAACGCTGCAGTTTTTTGGCCGCATTCCCCTTGCATACCGCGAGGTAATCTGCCAGGCGATCGGGCGTCAGCACCGGCTCGACTTCAAAGTAGCCCACGTCTGCCGGTTGATCCTTGTCCTTTGCAAGTCTATTCGCAACAGGCGAGGTGTAGGGAGGCAGATACTTCCCGCGATCGCTCAGTGAAATCTTGGAACACAGTTCCTGGGCCAGGGCAAACCCCTGGATACAGCCGACCTCGCGGGCGACGGCAACACAAAGGGCCTCGGGAGATAGGCTGTACACCCCCGGTTCTACCTCTAAAATCGAGCCGGCGGGCAACCCGGAACACACGGACCAGCCCACGTCAGGCATGCGGCGGCGCTGCGCCGCAGATCCCACCAGCAAGCACAGATCTTCTTGCACCTCGCCGCTTGCGGCCCCAATCCGCACCAAGTCGGGAAGATAGATGTCCTCGGTCGAGGGCGACGACGTGCGCAGCACATGGCGCTCTTCATCGGGATCAAGGTCCCTCCAGCTTATGTAGCCCATCTGCCGGCGCTCGGAGCGCATCATGCGTAGCGCCGAGGCGCCTGTTAGGATTACGGAAGCCGCTAGCTGTTCGCTTGTCGGCTCGTTGCGCCGCTCAATCTTCACTGCCACAAAACCACCCCTACCAAACGCGTGCGATAGCGAGACCATCGACTGCCGCGGCGCCGGCACGCTTGAGCTCCGCCGAGGCCGCTGCCATGGTCGCGCCCGTGGTAATGACATCGTCGACGAGCAACAGGCGGCGGCCGCGCACATCCTCGACCGTCTCGTACATACCCCGAGCGTGTTCCCGACGCTCATCGCGACCGAGCTCGCGCTGGTCACCATGGCCGTACTTAACGAGGGCGTCGAGCAGGGGAACACCCGACAGCTCGCAAAATGGACGCGCAATAGCCTCCATATGATCAAAACCACGCCGCCGAAACGCTGCCGCCGTCGCAGGCACAAACACCACCGCATCCGCACCGGACAGCACACCTCCATAGCGATCGGGCGCTACGACCTGGGCATGCAGGGCGGTGTCGTAGAGCAGCTCCGCCAGATACGGAGCCAGACGTCGCTCGCCCGCATCCTTGTACGCTTTAATGATGCGCGGCAGCGGATGCGCATAGACGGCGCACGCCAGGCAGCGGTCGAGCGCCTCCGTCATTGCCGAGGACGTGCCCTCGACCGAACACTCAGTGCACAGCAAATCCCCAAACGGGGCGCTGCATCGGGTGCAGCTATGACGTGGGTCGATGAGCGTGAACGCGGCAAGGCAGTCTTGGCAAATAAGCGCACCGGCGCGCTCGCAGCCGGCACATCGTGTTGGCGACAATGCCTCGAGCGCCTCGCGTGCCACCCACTCGGCAAACGGTAGCAATTCGTCCGCAAACGGTAGGGCACCGGCACCCTGCAAACAGCTCAATATGTTCAGATGGCTCTTCAAGACACAACCCTCCCTACGTTCGGCCGCAGGGAGGGTTGTTGATTCGGCGCTATGATACCCCGATGCGCTCGGGGCAAGGCGGGCTAAATCCGCTCGCGGGCGTTATTCGCCGGCGGGCGGTTGTGGTGCGGACGAAGACGGGGTCGAGCCCTCGCCACCATCCTGGCGCGGCTTGCGGGAACGACGACGGCGACGGCGCTTTTGACCCTGGTCGGCCGAGCCCTCGCCACCGCGATCCTCGCGCGGCTCGCGCTCGTCGCGAGCGGCGCCACGCGAAGCCTTGGCAGCCGCTCCCCCGCCATCCCCGGGACGACGGCGCGTGACCTTGACCTCGCCATCCGAGACCTGATCGGCCACGGAGGGCACTGAGGGCTTCTGTTGCGCGCCCGAGGAATGGCGACGGCGCGGACGCGGCGCGCGCTCCTCCTCGCCACGTGACTTGCCGCCCTTGTCGGCAGACGCATCGGAGACCGAGGGACCCTTGGAAGCGGCACCGGCCTCGCGAGCAGCTGCGGCGCGGAAGGCGTCCTCGCGCTCCTCGCTCGACAGATGACGGCGGCGGCGACGTGTGGGGTTCATGCCACCGCCGCGATTCTGCTGCTGGGGCTGCTGAGCCTCGCGCTCGCGGGAAGCGTTCTTGCCTGCGGGAGCGGCCTCGCCGGCATCGCCCGAACCCGAGCGCTTGCGACGACGACGGCCACCGGCGGCCTCCTCGGCCTCGGGTGCCTCGACCTTACCACGGCCCTTTCCGCGGCCACGGCCCTCGCCTTGGCTCTGACCGGCGCGAGCATCGGATTCAGCATCGCGACGACGGCGCTTGGGCATCGACGTGCCGGCCAGACGGTCGGCACTCGACAGGCCATCGCCCACATCGACGCCGTTTTCGCGATCGAGCTCCATGAGCGCCAGACGCATCTCGGGCGACTCGATGCGCTCGAGCACATCGCGCGTCACACAGTCGGGGCGGCAATTGCAGCCCTGCTCGGCAGCCTTCTTCTTGCAGCCCTCCGAGCAGGTCATATCGGCCAGGTTGACCTTAAAGACCTTGCCGTTCTCCAGGCGCAGCACCAGCTGCTCGCGCGGTGTGTCATATTCTTGGATACGCGCCTTGCCAAGCGGCGTATCGATGAGCGTCTTCTTTTTGGGCGCACGGCTCTTAAAGTCCTTGTAGGCCTCGAACTCGTAGCGCAGGCAGCACATCAGACGACCGCACACGCCGCTGATCTTGGAGGAATTGAGCGGCAGGTCTTGCTCTTTTGCCATGCGAATCGAGACGGGTTCAAACTGTCCGCCAAAGCGCGTGCAGCAGAGCTCCTGTCCGCACTGGGCGTAGCCACCCACCAGGCGGGTCTCGTCGCGCACGCCGATCTGGCGCATGTCGACGCGAATGTGCAGCGTCGAGGACAGGTCCTTGACGAGCTGGCGAAAATCGACGCGCTCCTCGGCCGCAAAGTAGAACACGGCCTTCTCGCCGCCAAACAGGTACTCGACGCCCACCGGCTTCATCTCGAGGTCGAGCTCTTTGACCAGACGGCGGAAATCGACCATCGCCTCGTCGCCTTGGATGGCCAAGTCGTCGGCAAGCTGCAGGTCGATGTCGCTCGCCACGCGCAGCACGGGCTTGAGCGGCTGACCGATCTCATCTTGCGGCACCTCGAAGGGATCGGCCGTGACCAGGCCGATCTCGGTTCCGCGCTCGGTGGAGCAGATAGCGTAGTCTGCCTCGAGGATATCCAGATCCTGCGGGTCGAACCACAGGTCGCGCGAGGCGTAGGTAAACTTAACGGGTACGACTAACGGCATTTCAGTGCCTTCCTGATATCGAACAGCATGACCTCGATGGCCAGCTGGGGAGTAACGTTTCTGGCGATGTTGCGCTCGGCGGTCGCGACTGCCTCGAGCGCCCGCGTGGCACCCGCAACATTGGTCGCGGCGGCAAGCCGACCGATCGTGTCGCGCACGTCTTCGTTCACCACGTCGGCTGCCTCGTCCTGAAGTGTCAGCAGCACGTCGCGCATGAGCGTCCGCGCGCTCGCCAGCGCTTCCATGATACCCGAACGCTCGCGCGCGTTGAGTTCGCGCTTGTTGCGGTCCTCAAGCTGCTTCAATGCTCCACGCGACAGGTAGTCGGCGTTTTGCTCGAGCACCTTTTCCTGTGTGGACTTGACCTCGGCGAGCGGTGCCTTAACGGCGACAATAAGCGACTTGGCGTGGCTGAGCACATCGGCCTCGTCGGCAGCGATGAGCGAATCGATGGCACGGACCATCTGGCGGCGAGCATCCTGGCGCTCGGCACTCTTAAGGAACTCGATACCGCGCGTGGGGCTTCCCGCCACGGCGACCGCCATGCGGCAACGCGCGAGATCCTGACCCGTCGCGCGACTCACGGCACGCGCGGCAACGGTGGGCGACACCAGCCGAAACGGCACACACTGGCAGCGGCTCACGATGGTGGGCAGCATCACATCTGCCGAGGTGCCCAGCAGGATGAACATGACGCCCTCGGGCGGCTCCTCGAGTGTTTTGAGCAGTGCGTTGGCGGTGTTAGCGCGCAGCTGCTCGGCACGGTCGATGATGTAGACCTTGGCCTTGGCGCGGATGGGCGTCAGCGGAACGTCGTCGAGCAGCTCGCGGGTCTGGGCAATGAGGTAGCCCGTGGCGCTCTCGGGCGTGTAATAGTGCACGTCGGGGTGCGTATGGCGAGCAACGCGCACACAACTGTCGCATGAGCCGCAGCCATCCTGCTCGCACAGGAAGGCTTGGGCGAGCGCCCACGCGGCGTCGAGCTTGCCCGCGCCGGGCGCGCCCAAAAACAGGTAGGCGTGCGATGCGCGACCGCTGGCGACGGCATTGGTCAAAAAGTCGCGCACGCGCTCTTGGGTGTCGAGCTTGGCCAGCAGACTTGCCTGAGCGGGGGCCATGCTACTCGGCCTCCTGGGCAAGCGCAGCGGTGACGGCGTCCTGGGAAATGTCGAGGCCGTAGGCGCGAACCCGCTCGACCGTCTGCGCGAAGACTTCCTCGATGGACGCGGTCGCGTCGATGAGCTTTACGCGGTTTGGTTCCTCGGCGGCAATG
Organism: Collinsella sp.; assembly: GCA_048298285.1. GTDB lineage: Bacteria > Actinomycetota > Coriobacteriia > Coriobacteriales > Coriobacteriaceae > Collinsella. The sequence continues at coordinate 4,786 of DBFCNY010000184.1, read as the reverse complement.
GCGCAAAATCCCTGGTAGACGCGCTCTTGGAAGGCCATGCCCTTAGCCTCCATGCGATCTGCCGCACCACGGGCTGCCATGCGCAGCGCCGCCTGCTCGGGCGTGATGTGGTAGACGAGTGTGAGCGCCGGGTGCGTACCCGCGACGGCCAGGTTGTTGGCATCGCGCACCATCTGACGATCGAGGCCGTCGGCAAACGCCTGATAGCAGGTCGTGGAATCGTAGAAGCGGTCGCACAGGACCACCTTGCCGGCCGCGAGGGCGGGCGCGATAACCTCATGCACTAGCTGGGCACGGGCGGCCTCATACAGCAGCAGCTCGCAAGTGTCGCCCATCGCCGTATTGGCGGGGTCGAGCAGCAGAGCACGGATCTTTTCGCTGATGGCGGTACCGCCCGGCTCGCGCAGGCTCACAACCTGGTAGCCAGCGAGCTCGAGCGCACGGGCAAGCAGGCGCGCCTGCGTAGATTTACCGGCGCCATCGACACCCTCGAGCGTAATGAAGCTATGTTGAGCGGGCACAAAAGCCATGGGCGCAGCCCCTTCCTACAAGGCGCGTAAATGCGAGTTATAGCAACCAAGCCATGATACCCCAGTGCTCGGTGCGTCCCCAATGGCTAAAGGTGCCTTTCCAAAGTTGCGGTGAAATAGGGACTGATTGAAGCTCTGAGACCGCCAAACAGTCCCTATTTCACCGCAACTTATGATGGGGAATTTTGGACGCTGGGTATAATCGTCGTATTGCATTGAAATGTGGCGAAAGGAGTGGCAATGTCTCGGTATTGCGCCTCGTGCGGCAAGCTTCTTGCAGATGATGCCAAGTTCTGCACCTCGTGCGGTGCACCCGTTGAGCAAACAACCGCGAGCGATAGCCAGCCCGCTTTTGAGCAGACCGGTTCCCTCGATACGCCGCAAGCCAAGGCGGACGACCCCCTCGCCTATCGCCCCGACCCCGCCGCAGGCCCCGCGACCGTCGAGACTACGCAGCGCGTACCCGTCGCGAGTGGCTCGCCCCAACAGCAGCCGGCTCCCGCATACGTGCCCGCTTCACCACAGACCCCCGCTCCCAAAAAGAGCGGCACCGGGCCGCTTATCGCCGTTATCGTTGTGCTGGTGGCGATCATCATCGCCCTGGTCGTTTTCTTTGTGATCAAGCCTTTCGACAACGCCGCCACGCAGACGACCGCCGAGGTAGCTAAGCTGCACCATGACGTCGACGACGATGACCTAAAGCCTCTCGGCGATCCCAACAGCCTGTACGACGATGATGACGATGACGACGACGAGGATGGCGGCGAAGCAACGCTCTCCGAGCAGAATCTCTACCGCCGACTAAGCGAATACTACGACTTGCTCGAAGACCTCGACAACTACGTCCGTGGCTGCGCGCAGAACTTCAACGGCAGCTATCTGGAAGAGGGTCGAACCACCCGTCAAAATCTCGCCGACGTCGCCGAGCGCACGGAGAACACCATCGAGCAGTATTACGACATCGTCGAGGACCTAGACGTCCCGACGAGCTCCAAGAACTACAGCTCCTGGAAGGACATCATCGCCCTGTACGACGACCTGGATCACCGCATTGACGCAATCTGTGATGCCTGGGAGATCAGCCTGAAATACGCCAAGCCTGCGGACCACAAGAATGAGATCGTGGCGCCGCTGTCGCGCGACAACGTGGCGGGCACCAATGACAATAAGTACCGCCTAGACTTTGAGGAGCGCTATCCCGGCGCCAAACCCGTCGAAGTGAACTAGCGCTTTGTCGTTCCCGAGCCGGCAGTTAGGGACGTTCCTAAACTGCCGGCAGAAAAGGAACGTCCCTAACTGCCGGATAAAAAACGAGCGAGGATTTTGAGGTCCTCGCTCGTTTTGTTTTAGGTGATGTTTCGACCGTGCGGCTACTTGTCGGCAGCGGTCTTTTTGGTAGTCGACTTCTTAGCCGTCGTCTTTTTGGCGGTCGTCTTCTTGGCAGCAGTCTTCTTTGCCGCCGTCGTCTTCTTGGCCGTGCTCGCCTTGGTTGTGGTCTTGCGGCCGCGGGCGGGCTTCTTCTCCTTGGTCGGGCAGTCCATGTTCACGCAGATACGCCACGGGCCGCGCGCCGTGTTGACCACCACGATGGGAGCGCCGCACTCGGGACAGGTATCGCCCGTCGCCTCGAGCTTGCCACGCGCCGGCAGCGGATAGCTCACGCCGCAATCGTCGTAGTTGGTGCAGCGGATAAAGCGCTTGCCGCTCTTTTCGCTCTTATGCGCGATCAGGTCGCCATGGCGTCCGGCCTCGGCACACACCTTGCACTCGCCCACCTTAAGGTCGGGCTCGCAGTTGGTGGGGCACGTCGGGTTCACGCAAATCTCGAAGGCCTTCTGGCGGAAGGGCTGACACTTGATGCGCGGCGCGCCGCACTCGGGACACACGGCCGCCTCGCCCTCGAGCGGGCTCACCTTGACGCCGCTCGGCACCGGATAGGTCACGTCACAGTCGGGCCAACCCATGCAGCCAATGAAGCTGCCACGGGTCTTGGCGCTCGTCTTCATAACCAGGTCCTTGCCGCACTTGGGACAGCTGCCCACACGCGCGTCGGCCGTGACGGCGTCGCTGATGGCGTCGCCCAGCTCCTGCGTGTGCTTGAGCAGCTCATCGAGCACGCCAGCCAGCAGCGCGCGCGAGTGCGTCACGACATGCTCTTCGGTATCCTCGCCGCGCTCCACACGGGTCATATCGCCATCGAGCTCGCTGGTCATATCGGGGCTCGTGATGCGCGGGGCAAACTGCGTCAGCGCGTCGATGATGGCAATGCCCAGCTGGCTCGGCTCCACGGGATCGTTTTTGAGATAGCGCACGGCATATAGGCGCTCGATGATGCTCGCGCGCGTGGACTTGGTGCCCAGGCCGCGCTTTTCCATCTCCTGCACAAGCTTGCCCTGGCTGTAGCGCGCGGGCGGCTCGGTCTGCTTGGCCTCGAGTTTAATGTCGAACACGTCGACCGTATCGCCCTGCTCCAGCGGCGGTATCTGCTCGTCGCGCTTGAGTCCATACGGATACGCCTCGCGGAAACCCGGAGTCACGAGCACATCGCCCGAAGCCACGAACGGCTCACCGTTCACGTCGAGCTCGAGCTTGGTGTTCTCGATGGTCGCGGGACCCATAAGCGTCGCCAGGAAGCGACGGGCGATGAGGTCGTAGAGCTTGCGCTGGCCGCCGTCGAGCGTGGACGGATCGCCCTCGCCCGTGGGGTAGATAGGCGGGTGGTCGGTGGTCTCGACTTTACCGCGCGTGGGCTTCATGGGACCAGCGAGTACCTTTTTGCACACGGGCGCCAGCGCCGGGTTGATCTTTGCCAGGTCACTCACCACGGCGCCCAAATCGAGCGTCGCGGGATACACGGTGTTGTCGACACGCGGATAGCTGATGAGGCCCGCCATGTAGAGGGACTCGGCGATACGCATGGTACGCGCAGGCGAGATGCCCTCGGCTGCGGCGGCAGCCTGCAGCGAGGTGGTCGCAAACGGCGTGGGCGGCTGCTGCTTGCGCGAGCGCTTGGTCACCGCGGCGACGGTTGCCGTCGCGACGCCGTCAACATGGCCGTACGCCGTCTCAGCAGCATCCTTGTCGGTAAAGCGTGCCGTCTTGTGCGCAATCTTAAATCGGTCGTCCTCGGCAGTACCCTGTGCGGCGCCCATGCCGCGGATCTGCCAATAGTCCTCGGGCACAAACGCCATGCGCTCGCGCTCGCGCTCGACCACCAGGGCAAGCGTCGGCGTCTGCACGCGGCCGGCGGAACGCACGTTGCCAAAGCCGCCAAACTTGGCGAGCGTCAGGTAGCGCGTGAGCACCGCACCCCAAATGAGGTCGATGTGCTGACGGCTCTCGCCGGCGTCGGCCAGGTTCTGGTCGAGCGAGACAAGGTTATCGAAGGCCTGCGTGATCTCGGCCTTGGTAAACGAAGAATACTGGGCGCGGGCAACCGGCAAGTCCGGCGCAACCTCGCGCACCTTGTTGAGGGCGTCCGAACCGATCAGCTCGCCCTCGCGATCGAAGTCCGTGGCGATGATGACACTGTCGGACTTCTTGGCAAGGTTCTTGAGCGAGCGAATGAGCTCTTTCTCGGCCGGCAGCTTAATGACGGGCGCCCAGGTGAGATAGGGCAGACTCTCGAGCTTCCAGCCCTTGATGGAGATACCATCGGCAAGAAACGGCTTGCGCTTGGTGTCGTAGGGCGGACGAGCCAGGCCATCGGGCATGTCGGCCGGCAGCATCTCGCCGTCCTCAGTAACCGAATACCAGCCCAGCTTTTTATCGAACAGCACGCTGTCGCAAAAATCGGGCGCAAGGATGTGACCGGCAAGACCGATCGTCACGCACTCCTCGCCCTTCCACTCAAAACGGTAGATGGCGGTGTTGTACACCTTGTCCTTTTTGGGTTTACCCGTGGACAGACGCTCGGCAATCTGCCGCGCGGCGTCGTTTTTCTCGGCGATGATGAGCTTCAAAAGAGGCTCCTATCTCGTATCTCTGCGGCTACGCCCGCCCGTATGGCGGCCGACTTACGCCCTTGCTTGCTCAATCTGCCCGATGAGCCAATCGCACCAGGCATCCATGCCCTCGCCCTTGCGCGCGCTCACGGCAAACCGCGGCGCCTGCGGATTGAGGTCATCGAGTGTCTTAGTATACCTATCCATGTCAAAATCGAAAGCCGGAGCCACGTCGACCTTGTTGAGCAGCTGCGCGCCGGCGTGTTGGAAGATGCCCGGGTACTTGATGGGCTTGTCGTCGCCCTCGGGCAC
>DBFCNY010000183.1:0-4884 GCA_048298285.1 Collinsella sp. | reverse complement strand
ACGTTGTCGAGCGCTACACCTTCGAGCGCAAGACCCACAACGCCGGCGTCTTCGATGTTTACACCCCCGAGATGCGTGCTTGCCGCTCGGCTCACATCATCACCGGTCTGCCCGATGGCTATGGCCGCGGCCGCATCATCGGTGACTACCGTCGTGTCGCCCTGTACGGTGTCGACTACCTGATTAAGGACAAGGAGGCCCAGAAGGCTTCCACCCCGACGGTCATGACCGCCGACAACATCCGCGATCGTGAGGAGCTGCAGGAGCAGATCCGCGCCCTCGGCGAGCTCAAGATGATGGCCGAGACCTATGGTTTCGACATTTCCAACCCTGCTACCAACACGCAGGAGGCCATCCAGTGGATGTACTTCGCCTACCTTGCTGCCGTCAAGGAGCAGAACGGCGCCGCTATGTCCATCGGCCGTACCTCTACGTTCATCGACATCTATGCTGAGCGCGACCTTGCCAACGGTACCTTCACCGAGGAGCAGATCCAGGAGTTCGTGGATCACTTCATCATGAAGCTCCGCATGGTCAAGTTCGCCCGTACTCCCGAGTACCAGGCCCTGTTCACCGGCGACCCGCAGTGGGTCACCGAGTCCATCGGCGGCATGGGTGTTGACGGCCGTACGCTCGTTACCAAGATGAGCTACCGCTACCTGCACACGCTCGAGAACATGGGTACCAGCCCCGAGCCCAACATGACCGTTCTGTGGTCGACCCGTCTGCCCGAGAACTTCAAGAAGTTCTGCGCCAAGACTTCCGTCGCCAGCTCCTCGATCCAGTACGAGAACGACGACCTCATGCGCGTCTATCACGGCGACGACTACGGCATTGCCTGCTGCGTGTCCTCCATGCGCATTGGCAAGGAGATGCAGTTCTTCGGCGCTCGCGCCAACCTGGCCAAGTGCCTGCTGTATGCACTCAACGGCGGTGTTGACGAGGTCTCCAAGAAGCAGGTCGGCCCCAAGTATCGCGCCGTCGAGGGCGATACGCTCGATTACGACGACGTTGTGGCCAAGTACAACGACATGATGAAGTGGCTCGCTGGCGTGTACGTCAACTCGCTGAACATCATTCACTACATGCACGACAAGTATTGCTACGAGCGCATCCAGATGGCTCTGCACGACAAGCACGTGCACCGCTGGTTCGCTACGGGCATCGCTGGCCTTTCCGTCGTGGCTGACTCCCTGTCCGCCATCAAGTACGCCAAGGTCCACCCCGTCCGTGATGAGAACGGCATCATCGTCGACTTCGAGACCGAGGGCGAGTTCCCCAAGTACGGTAACGACGACGACCGCGTCGACCAGATTGCTCACGACGTTGTGCACCAGTTCATGGAGTACATCCGCATGAACGACACCTACCGCAACTCCGTGCCCACGACCTCGGTTCTGACCATTACCTCCAACGTCGTGTACGGTAAGAAGACCGGCTCCACGCCCGACGGCCGCAAGGCTGGCCAGCCGTTCGCCCCGGGTGCTAACCCCATGCACAAGCGCGATAGCCACGGCGCCATCGCTTCGCTGTCTTCGGTTTCCAAGCTCCCGTTCCGCGATGCTCAGGACGGCATCTCCAACACCTTCTCCATCATCCCGAGTGCGCTCGGCAAGGAGGACCAGGTGTTCTTTGGCGATATCGACCTTGATCAGCTGGGCGAGTAACTATTGTTAGTGCTATACTAACAATAACGATTACTGATTAGTGCGCCGGTTTCGGCCGGCGCCTATTAATCGAAGGAGACACATTATGAAGGTTTCTGAAGTTTCCGAGACTCAGGCCGATAACCTGGTCCACATGCTCGACGCTTACGCCGAGAAGGGTGGCCACCACCTGAACATCAACGTCTTCAACCGTGAGACGCTGCTCGACGCTCAGGCTCACCCCGAGAAGTACCCGCAGCTGACCATCCGCGTTTCCGGCTATGCCGTGAACTTCCACACGCTCACCAAGGAGCAGCAGGACGAGGTCATTGCGCGTACCTTCCACGACAAGTTCTAAAGGGGCTCAACTCCCGCAGGATCGCCGGGGCTGTTTGGGCTACCTCCCAAAACGTCCTCGAACATGCAAAGAGGCTCGCTGCGCACTTCGTGCGGCGAGCCTCTTTGCGTCCTGCGGAATGTTTTGGGAGGTAGCCCAAACAGCCCCGGCGGGGGTCCTGTGTAGTCACCCTTTAGGCGGAACTCTCCTAATTATTTGGATGAGTCGTTTACTTACTTGTGCTGTTACCGTCTTCCCGCTGTTGTTGGGGTATGCTTTGTTCGTATGTAAACGTATGACATGTTGATGGGGGAGGGTGCTATGGCTCACGAGAGTGCCCGTTCTAAGGATACGGCTAAGCCTGGCATCAAGGAAGTTGCAGCGGTGGCGGGGGTTTCGCCTACTACGGTATCTCGCGTGCTTAATAATCGCGGCTACATTAGCCAGGAAACCCGCGATAAAGTCCATGCGGCGATGGAGCGCATCAACTATACGCCCAACGATATCGCCCGTGCCATGCTCAACGGTCGCCTGAATCTTATCGGTATGATCGTTCCCTTTGTGAGCAGCCCGTTCCATGCTCAGGTTGTGCAGGCGGTCGAGCGCACGTTAGCGGAAAACGGCTTTAAGATGTTGCTGTGCAACAGCGCCAATCGACCCGATCTTGAGCGTTCCTATATTGACATGCTCCGCCGCAATATGGTCGACGGCGTCATCGTCAACTCCCTCAATATCGGTGCCGAGGCATATGCCGAGATGGGCTTGAGCCTGGTTGGCATCGACTGCGATCTTGGCGAGGGCTCTGTCCAGATTGCAAGTGACAGCTATGGCATTGGCGAGCTCGCCACGCGCCGTCTGATTGATGACGGCTGCAGGCGTATCCTGTGCCTGCGCAGCAATAGCCGCATGCGCATGCCTGCCAATAAGCGTACCGATGCCTACCTCGATGTTGTTGAGCAGGCCGGTTTGTCCGCGCTTGTCCGTGAGGTTGAGTTCGTTAAGCCCGACGACGAAAAGGGCGCGGTCGTTGCGAAGATCCTCGATGAGAACCCCGATATTGACGGCATCTTTGCGGGAGACGATACGATGGCGGCCATCTGTCTCAACGTGATGAAGCAGCGCGGCTTGAGCGCTCCAGACGATATTAAGGTCGTGGGCGCGGATGGTGCCCGCCGAACTATGACGTTTATGCCTGACTTAACAACCGTACGTCAAGATATCGATCGCATCGGAGAGCTCGCGGCGCAATCCATCATCGCTCTTATTAACGGCGATAATCCCGAATCGAATATCAAGCTCCCCGTTGAACTCATTGAGGGCAAAACCGCGTAGTTCATCCCGTGCCAAAAGAATTCCTCAAACGCCTCTGATGACCGTTCACCGGCATATGTCAACCGTTTGCCGACGACTGGAACTGCGAAAAGACGTATTGGTGTGAAAACGTTTGACATATGAAAACGATTGACATATCTTGCCATTGTACCGAGTTAGTATGTCGTGGAAAGGAAGTCTCGGATGCACAAGGTGTATTACCAGCCTGAGGGAATTTGGGTAGGCGACATCATGCCGTACGGCGAGGACGGCACGTTCTATCTCTATCATCAGCGTGACACGCGTAACCCCGAACCTTTCGGAGAGCCGTTTGGCTGGGCACTCGCTACGACCAAGGATTTCGTCAACTACAAGGACTTTGGCGAGAGCCTTGAGCGCGGCGGCGACGAGGAAGTCGACCAGTACATTTATGCCGGCACGGTGTTTAAGGTGGGCGACAAGTACCATGCGCTCTACACTGGTTGCAATCGCGATAAGGTCCGCGCACGTTTGATGAAGCAGGTTCTTCTTCACGCAACGAGCGACGACGCCGTCAAGTGGGAGAAGAACATCGCCGAGACGCTGCTTCCGCCCCAGGAGGGTTACGATGACCGCAACTGGCGCGATCCCTTTGTGCTTTGGGATGAGGAGAACGAAGAGTACATGCTCATCCTCGGCACGCGTGTGGGCGAGGACAAGCGTCTGATGACCGGCCGCCTGGTCAAGTTCACCTCCAAGGATCTGACCAACTGGGAGTTCCAGGGCGACTGGTGGAACCCGGGCCTGTACACCATGTTTGAGATGCCTGATCTCTTTAAGATGGGCGACTGGTGGTACCTCGTCTTTTCCGAGTACAGCGACGGCAACAAGACCCGTTACCGCATGTCCAAGTCCATCAACGGTCCTTGGATTACCCCCGCTGACGACTCCTTCGACGGCCGCGCGTACTACGCCGCTCGCACCGCATTCGATGGCGAGCGTCGCGTTCTCTTTGGTTGGGTTCCTACGCGTGACGAGGGCGGCGACCCCAGCTCTTACCTATGGGGTGGCACCTTTATGCCCCTCGAGATCGTTCAGCGTGCCGACGGAACGCTCGGCACCAAGCTCCCCGACAGCATGCTTGGCGCCTTTGGCGAGGCTAAGGCAGTCGAGACCTTTGAGCTTTCCTGCGAGTCGGGCAAGGTCGAGCAGGTGCTCGCCGCGGATGCCGGCTCCACCTACTTGCTCGATGCCGACATTGAGCTCGGCGGTAACGCTGCCGGCTTCTCGGTCAAGTTCGCCGAGGACGCCGAGACCGGTCTTGCCTATGAGTTCCGCGCCAACCTGCGCGAGGGCAAGCTCGAGTTCACGCCGGCTCCCCAGTACCCGTGGTTCCAGGTCAACAACATGGGCCTCGAGCGTCCGTTGTTCTTTAAGGGCGAGGGCACTCACCATGTGCGTCTGGTCGTCGACGACGACATCGCGACCATCTTTGTCGATGATGTTGCGCTCAACGCTCGCTTCTGCAACAAGCAGGGCCAGGGTGTGGCGCTTACCGTCACCGACGGTGCGCTCAAGGGCGCAAACGCAACGATCGCGTCTCTGTAGCGG
>DBFCNY010000182.1:0-19449 GCA_048298285.1 Collinsella sp. | reverse complement strand
GCTCTACAGTCCTGCGCAAGACGGAAAGCACATTAAGTGCTTTCCTTTGCGTGCGGAACTCGCGACAAACTTAACCCCCGCCCCCAGCCCCGGAGACCCTCCCTGCCGTCACTTTGTTCGAGTCGTTGTTGTTCCTCGCCGCTTCGCGGCTCGGCGGCCCCGTTCTCCGCGGCGGGGTTTGTCTAAGGATCTTGCTGAAGCTCTGCCTTTGGCTCAAATGGAAACGGGGAACGCATCTGCATCCCCCGTTTTTGTTGCGGTTAGTCCAAGTCAATAAACTTGGTGCTTAGGATCTTGCCGTCTTTGACGAGCATTCTGGCCATGGTGGGGCCTCGGGTGCCTCTGGGGTAGCTGGCGCTGCCCGGGTTGAGGACTAAGCAACGGCCCACTTGGGCTTCTTTGGTTACGTGGGTGTGGCCGTTGATGGCTACGTCTACGGATCCCACCGGGAGGTCTTCGCGGTAGTGGGCTACGGCGAACTTGAGGCCTTCGTAGGTGAAGAGGGCCAGACGGTCCACATCGGGACCGTAATCGCGGTAGTAGTCGTTGTTGCCCAGGACCGCTCGCACGGGAGCGATGGTGCGTAGGTGCTCGAAGTCCATCTCGGACGTAAGGTCACCGGCGTGGATGATCAGGTCTGCGCCCTTAAGCTCGTCCAGGAGCGCAGGCGATAGATAGCCGTGGGTGTCCGAGATGATGTCGATGCGTTTGGCGCTTGCGCTGTTCATGGGATCCCTTCCGCAAAAACGATTCGGCAGGTGCATACAAAAAGCCCCACGGCTCCGCAGACGATAGGTCTACAGGGCTGCGGGGCCAATGTGCTTAGAGGCTCAAGGCCTTCTTGAGCGGGACGACGCGGCGGCGCGAAACCGGCACGCGTTCGTCGACGCCCGTAATGCCCAGCTGGATGGCGCCCGAGGGCACCGTCTCGACGTCCGTAACGCACGCCAAGTTGACGATATAGCGGCGGTGAACACGGAAGAAGCCAAAGTCGCAGAGCTTGGCCTCAAACTGCGCCAGCGAGGTCGTCGACAAAAAGCGATCATCGACGGTATAGATGCAGGAGTAATCGTCCTTGGCCATGATAAAGCGAATGTCGTCCACGGGAATGAGCACCTTGCGGCCGCCCTTTTCCACCGGGATACGCTCGATGGTCACCTTGCTGTCCGTAACCGGCTTGGTGCGTTGCATGACCTTCTCGATCGCGCGATCCAAGCGAGCTTCCTCGACCGGCTTCATCAGATAATCGACGGCATCCACGTCGAATGCCTCGACCGCATGGTCACTATACGCAGTCACAAACACGATCGCCGGCGGATTTTTGAGCTTATGCAGCGCCTCGGCAAATTGCAGGCCCGAGGCACCGGGCATCGAGATATCGAGAAACACGACATCCACGCGACTTTCCATAAGCATCTCGATGGCGGAGCGGACGCTCGACGCCTCCGTGATCGTGCCGATCTTGCCCGTTTGCTCGAGCAGGAAGCGAAGCTCCGAGCGAGCCGGCGCCTCATCATCCACAATCATCGCACGCAGCATAGGGATAAAACCTTTCGTCAACTAACTACGCCGGGCATCCGTCGCATGACGTTGAGCCCGTAGCCTTTTATTTTACTCTTGAATGTCGAAGATGCTCTCTGACAAATCAAGATGAAGGAGCACTTTGGTGCCCTTGCCCGGCGCCGATTCAACACGCGTATAGGAGTGCGGCCCATAAAAGCGATGGATGCGCTCCGAAATATTGTGCATGGCCACACCGGCGCCGCCACCCTGGGGAGAGCTGGCGTCGGGACGGGCAGAGCGCTCGTCAAACAGTCTGGCGGCGGTACCCTCATCCATGCCCACGCCATTATCGGCCACGGCAATCAAGATTGCATCCTCGCCGTCTTGGTGAACGGTCACGTCGATCCTCAGGGCGTCGTCATCGCCCATACCATGACGTACGGCGTTCTCGACAATCGGCTGGATCACGAACGCCGGCACCAGCGTATCTTCCACGTCCTCGGACACATCGAACGTCGCAAGCACGCGGTCCTCGCCAAAGCGGGCCTTCTCAAAGGTAAGGTAGCGCTTGGTCTGTGCGACCTCGCGCGAGACCGGAATAAGCGATCCCGAGTTGTCGAGCGTGGCACGATAGAACGATGAGAACTCACGAAGCAGTTCGCGGGCCCGCAGCGGGTCGGTGCGCGTAAACGATGCAATGGTGTTCAGCGTGTTGAACAGGAAGTGCGGGTTAATCTGCGCTTGCAGCGCACGCACCTCGGCGCGCGCCGTGAGTTCCTTTTGCACCTCGAGCTCGTGGATGGCGAGCTGCGTGGACAAGATCTCGGCAAAGCCCGAGGCAAGCGCGTACTGGGTACGGTCGACGGCGCGCGGGGTCTTGTAGTAGAACTTGAGCGTGCCGACGGTACGATCGCCTACCTTGATGGGGGCGATAATGCCGGCGGGAACTTGGTTGTGCGAGCCGTCCGAGCCCACGACATCCACCATACGGTTGAACGACTGCACGATGCCATGTTCGATAACGTAGCGTGTAGCAAGCGTGTGGATGGGAGAATCTGGCAGTAGTTTTTCCTCAAACTCTCCCGCGCAGGCAAGCACGTTGCCCTCGTCGGTGATGGCCACCGTCATGGCGCGCGTCTCGGGCAAAATGCGCCGGCACACCAAACGCGCCGACTCCTGCGTCAGACCGCCCTTAATGTCCTCGAGCATGGCCGAGGCCACCGAGAGCGTCTCCTCGGTGTACTGGGAGCGCACCGAATCGGGATTGAGCGTCAAAAAGATAAAGATGCACAGAAAGATGCACAGCAGCGCGCAGGCAATCACCGTGGCGATCGGCTCGATACCGGTCACCAAGGCAAAAATAAAGTACACCAGCACGCAAATGGCGCAGGCAACGGCAATGATGCGAAAGATTGATATTGAACTATCGCGCTGGGCGCGGCGGTCGATCATTCGGCCCCCTCCAGGATACTGATCAGTTGTGCGTCACGCCAAAGCCCGTCCATGATCTTGGGCCAAAAGCTCTGGAAACGCAGGTAGCTTGCAGCGTTTTGGCGCGCATAGGCCTTTGCCTCGCCGATACCATGGCGCCAGATGCGCAGGTAGCCCTCATGCTCGCGGGTAAACACGCTGCGGACCATAGCGGTCTTGCGCACGCGGTCGTCGAGCTCGCGCGAAATCCACGGGCCCGGGTAGGGCATGAGTGATGCCGCCGTAACGGGAATGAGCTCCTTTTGATGCGCGGCGAATGTCAACTTGGCCCGTTCGTAGTACCAACGGTATACATCCTGCATAAAGCGCGGTGAGCGCTTTTCGGACTCCGGAGGCAGATGGCGCACGGTCCACTCGTTATCGAACCACACATCGTAGCCAAACATGCGCATGTTAAAGAGGTAATCCAAGTCCTCGCCGCGGGTGATAAACGGGTCAAAGGCCACACGCGTAAAGGCGCGGGCGTGCAGGGCCATCAGGCCGCCGCACACGTAGTTGGAGCGCGAGATGCGGGTGCCCGAGAGCGCCTTTTTCATCCAACGGTTGAACTCGATGCGCTTGGTCCACCAACGATGGCAGATGCCCGCCTTGTCCGTGGGAGCCAGCGGCGAGCCGTCGCGATCGTAGAAATAGCCGCTCTTGACCAAGATCGGCAAGCCCTGACGCGTCTGCTGCCCCAACGCATAGGTCGCGCGCTTCATAAAGTCGGCATCGATGACAGTCTCATCGTCATCCAAAAAGATAACCGCGTCATGCCCCAGCACAGCGGCACAGGCTAGCCCCATGTTGCGGATGGCACCGTAGCCTCGCAGGCTCACGCACTCGCCCGAACCCTTGGGCGCGATCTGAGCAACCCGGTCTGCAATGCGCGAGGCCTGGGTGTTGGTGACAACGGTGACCTTGAGCGTGGGATGCGCGTCGACAATCTCGTGCACGCGCAGCGACACATCGGCTGTGGCAGAAACGGGACAGACCACCAAAAGGATGATGCGCGGGATGTCACGTACCTGCTCAAGCGAGGCCAGGCAGCGGTCGAGTTCGGGATTGTCGGCGTTGAGTCGCGTCGAATGGTCATAGGTGCCAGGGGCGTTTGCGCAAGCGTCATCGCCCGCCCAATACGTTGGAATCACGACTGTGGCGTTCATGCCTTACCCTCCCTGCAACACAAAAACGGGACGCCGCCAAACACAGGCGACGCCCCGCGACCTAGCTGATTCCATCATACCCACTTGGGCAAATCATTGCTCGCAAGTCGCAATGTTTATTGCGGATAACCCCAAAAGAGTACCGTGGACAGGCACAATAGCCGCTCGCTCCTATGCGGCATGCCCTGCCGCCCGAGTCATGCGGGATAGACGGACCAGCAGCACAAAGCCAACAACCAGCAGAACGCCAATAGAAAGGACGCCTAGCGACGGGTTGCCGGTCAGCGAGGTGACGACCGACACCAGGAAGGTGCCCATAACGCTTGCATAACGACCAAAGATGTCAAAGAAGCCGTAGTACTCGTTGGACTTTTCCTTGGGGATAATGCGGCCAAAGTAGCTACGGCTGAGCGCCTGCACGCCGCCCTGGAACAGGCCGACGAGGATGGCAAGTACCCAGAACTCGAAGGCGGTCTTTAAGAAGAACGCGGCGAACAGCACAATGCCCATGTAGGCGGCGACTGCCACCAAGATCATGTTGAGCGTGCCCACGCGTCCGGCAAGCTTGCCGTAGATGATGGCGGATGGAAAGGCCACGAACTGCGTAACGAGCAGCGCCAGCACCAGCTGCGTCGAATCGATGCCCAAAGCCGAGCCGTAGCTGGTAGCCATGGAAATGACCGTGTGCACACCGTCGATATAGAAGAAGAACGCGATCATGTAGACCAGCACGGTCTTGTTGTGGGCGATCTCGCGCATGGTGTGTCCGACCTCGGAGAACACGCCGCCCACGATGTGGCCGATAGTGTCCTCGGGACCGCGCTCGCGACCGTACTTTTGCTTATAGGTGCGAATGAGCGGCAGGGTAAAGATGAGCCACCAGGCACCAGTGATGATAAACGACAGACGCGTTGCCAGCATGGTGGGGACGCCAAGAGCGGGGCCACCCATGATGAGCGCCAGGCAGATGACGAACGGCACGGTGGAACCGATGTAGCCCCAGGCATAGCCCGAGCTGGACACGGCGTCCATGCGCTCGTCGGTGGTAATGTCGGGCAGCATGGCGTCGTAGAACGTCATAGAAGAGTTAAGGCCGATGGTGCACAGCACGTACACGGTCAAAAATGCCATGGCGGACATTGGGATAGCCTGCGCCAGACAAAGAACCAGGCCCGTGAGGAAGAAGCCCAAGAAGAACTTGATCTTGTTGCCGGCGTAATCGGCAAGCGCGCCCAGAATGGGCATGAGCATGGCAATGACCAGCGAGGCAATCGTCTGCGCGTTGCCCCAAGCGACCACCAGGTCTGCCGAGGAAGCACCGGTATTGATGGCGTTAAAGTAGATGGGCACCACCGAGGTATTGAGCAGTACGAGGGCCGAGTTTCCCACATCGTACATGACCCAGTTACGCTCGAGCTTGGTGTATTTCATGGACAGGGACCCTTCGTATTCGCCCGATATGCAGTTAGTTCATCGTACCCCAATTGTCCAGAACCGCCGGTAAGGATTCGGCAAAGGGGCACGCACGGGCCCTATTCCTCGCGGTCGAACTCCTCATCGGCATTGAGCACGCGACCGCTGTAGTTGACGTGACTGGTCACGGCATCCATGTCACCGGTCTCGATAAAACGTGCGACCGTGCACTCGTAATCGACCAGCGCGCGATCAAAGACCTCGGGGAAACTCTCGTTCAAGACCTCGTCGGTAAAGGGATTCTTCCATGTCAGATGGCCCAGGTTACCGGTGCGCTCGGGCAGCTCCGTCGTCACGCGATGGGCAAGGCCGTCGAGCAGCGAGTAGTCGTGCACCAAGCCCTCAACCAGCGAGATCGCGCGCGTCTTTGCGGAGCCGGCCGGCTCAATCGCGCGGTAAAGTCGCTGCATATTGGCAACGGCAGCACCGTACTCCCCCGCCGGAATGTCAATGCCGTACACGCGTCCGGCAACATAGCTCATCAGCACGCCGGCCACGCGATTGATGCGATCGGTAGTGACGATCTCGCCCGCCGGCGGGTAATCGTCGACCGTAGCGCCATCGCGTTTAAGCTGCAGCATCAGTACATCCAGGTCGCTCTCGATCACGGCATGGACCTGACTGCTCGAATCCTCAAGCTCTGAATCGGACTCCACGATGCCAAACTGCTGTTCATAGACAAAGGGATGGGCGTTGCGGTCGAGCACGTAATGAGACAGCAGGCCCAGCGCAAAGGCGCGACCCAAGCTGGCGTCGCGCGGCAGCAGATGCGACACGCCGTCGCGCAGGCACGCGAACTGGCGAGACATACGCGACCGATGCATGACCTGCGCCAGCAGCGTGCAGTCGGAAACACGCGGTGTCAGAATGTGAAAGAAAAACGGGTCGGGGCCTTGGTTGCCCAAGATAAAGGCAATGCGCTCTTCATCGGACGTGATGACGCCCTGCGGAAGACGGTCGATGCTTTCCTCGCCAAACAGATGATGGGTGATAAGCGCGGGCATAATGATCCTTTCGATTTCATTCGATGCCACCCATTATGCCCACCGCGCGCCCATGCCAAACCTGCGATGGTAAACGACGGCATGCAGACCGTCTACGCAAGCCCCAGGTGCGACTTGACCTCGGCGGCACGACGACGGGACACCGGTACCGTCGAGTTCACGCGGTCGAGCCTGAGCTCCATCAACCCCGTGGAGCCAATCTCAACATTGTGCACGTCTTCCAAATTGACCAGGTAGCTGCGATGAACGCGAATAAAGCCCTCGGAGTCCAAGCGACGCTCGAGCGAAGAGATCGACTCATTGATCAGGTACGTTCCCTCGGCGCAGATGGCGTTGCAAAAATCGGCGCGCGCCTCAAAGTAGCAGACGTCTGCGGCGGGAATGAACACCTTTTTGCCCCCGCGGTCCACCGTCAGACGCAAAGGTTGGCGCGGAGCACGGATAACACGACGGGCACCCAAGGCTGCCTCGATCTTGTCGAGTGCCTTTGACAGGCGTGCGTCCTCGACCGGCTTGACGACATAGTCGACCGCATCGAGGTTATACGCATCGGCGGCAAATTCGGCAAACGCTGTCACAAACACAACCACCGGCGGCGTCTTTAGGTTCTGCAGCGTCTCGGCAAGCTCAATTCCCGAGCGACCGGGCATGGTAATGTCTAAAAACAGCACGTCGGGCTTGTTCGACAGAATCGACTCCACGGCTTCGGTGACATTGCCCGCCTCGGCAATCTGACCCACACGCGCATCCTTTTCCAACAGATAGCGTAGCTCAGCCCTAATGGGAGGCTCGTCATCAACCACCAAGATGTTCCAGCCTTCGGACATATGTGCTTCCCCTCTTTTTCTCTCAATCCAACCGCGTGCTACGCCGTCAACGGCGCCGGCTCATGCGGCTCGCCGTTCAGCTCGACGATGACCTGCGTGCCAACGCCCTCCTGGGACTTCACGCGCATGCCGGAATCTTCTCCGTAAAAGAAATGGATGCGCTGAAGCACGTTGAAGAGCGCCAGGCCGCAACCTCGCTTGACGGAGCCGTCGGCGGTAATGCTCTCGGGCTCCTCTCGGCGATGTTGCTCAAACAGATGCGCGCAGACCTCTTCGCTCATACCGATGCCGTCGTCCTCGACGATGATCTCCAAACCGTCATCGGTCTCGAAAGCCCTAACACGAATAGAAAGCGGCTCGATCTCGCGCTGCGCATGCTTGATGCAGTTTTCGAGCAGCGGCTGCAAGATAAACGGCGGTACCAGGCTGTCGCGCACCTCAAAGTCGATGTCGACCGAAACGCGCAGACGGCCGTCGCCATACCGGGCCTGCATAAGATTGATATAACGAGTGCCCTGTTCCACCTCGTGCTCGAGCGTGGTGAGCGTATCGGAGTCAGAAAGCGTCTGACGATAGTAGTTGGAAAAGTCGATCAGCAGCGATCGCGCCTTGTCGGGCTCGGTTCGAACGAGCGACACGATCGTGCTAATGGTATTGAATAGAAAATGCGGGTCGACCTGCGACTGCAGGGCGCGAAGCTCAACGCGGGCTGTGAGCTCGTCCTGGCGCTCGAGCTCAAAGCTGGCGAGCTGCGTGGAAATTAGATCGGCAAAACCCGAGGCAAGGGCCGTCTGGCGCATATCAATGCTGCTCAGGCGGGGATAGTACAGCTCGAGCGTACCCACGCAATGTCCGCGCACGGTAAGCGGCGCGACAATGCCGGCGCGCAGGCGGGGAAAATAGCCGCCCGTCTCATTGGAGGTGTCACGCGAAAACACGCTCTGCTCGCCCGTCTCAATCACACTGAGCGTGGTCTTGAGCACGACCGGGGTGCCGGCGGGGCACTTTGCCGAGTCCTCGCCCCAGCTTGCCAACACCTGTTTGCCGTCGGTAAAGCAGATGGCAGAGGCGATGGTCTCGGACAGGATAATTTTAGAGGCGCCCAGGGCCGCTTCGGGCGTAAGGCCGCGCGACGTGTAGGCGAATATTTTTGATGCGATGGCGAGCGTACGGTCGGTTGCGCTCGATGTGAGGTCGTCGGGGACCACAAAGACATACGAGAAAAAGAAGCACAGCATGACCATGCCGGCAATAACGACAACGCCCGGAACGGGATTGGGATTATCGGTTAAATCCCAGATAAGCAGCAGGATAAGCGCCGGAACGACAACACCGAGCAGGATGGCCTGGACCACATGCTGGGCCGTACGAAAGACCTTGGTAGAGTTGTAGCTCTTGCCCAGAATCAGCCTGTTTAAATCCACCGTCATCCCCTTTTATCTATCGCACCCATAGCAATAAAGAGGGCCGCAAGCGACCCTCTCCATTGCATTATGCAATCAAATACTGTGTTTTACATCAAGCCATCGATGAACGGTAGCTTAGGCGCTGTACTTGTTTGCCTCGCCGAAGGTGCCGCCCTCGACAATCCAGCCGTCCTTCATGATGACGTCCATGTTGTCGGTGTTGAGCACGTGGATGTCGGCGGCGACGTCACCGTTGACGACCAGCAGGTCGGCGCACTTGCCGGCCTCGATGGAACCGGTCTCGTCCTCGATGTGGCACATCTTGGCACCGTTGAGGGTGGCGCAGGTGATGGTCTCGACCGGAGTGAAGCCGATCTTGTCGACGAACTCGTACATCTCCTCGATGGAGCAAGTGCCGTACGGGGTGACGAAGGAGAAGGAGTCGGAGCCGATCGTCATGACGACGCCGCGCTTCTTGGCCTCGCGCAGGCAGTCGTAGTTGCGCTGCAGCTCCTTCTCGACCAGGGTGCCCTCGTACTTGTCGTGCAGCTCGGGGACGTAGACGGGCGGATAGGTGGCGTACCAGGTGGGCAGGAAGGCGATCGTCGGGGTGAAGAAGGTGCCCTGCTCGGCCATGAGGTCCATGGTACGCTCATCGATATCGAAGCCGTGAATCAGCTGCTCGCAGCCAAAGCGAACGGAATCGTAGGCAGCGGCGTGGTTGTTGTAGCAGTGGCTCCACACGGGGATGCCGACCATCTTTGCCTCTTCGACCACGGCCTGAATCTCCTCGGAGCAGTAGTGCTGGTCGCGGCCGGAGTCCCAGCGCCAGATGCCGCCACCGGTAGCCCAGATCTTGATGGCATCGGGGTTCTCGCGCAGGCGACGGCGGACGGCCTTGCGCAGATCCCAAGGACCGTCGACCTGATCGCCCCAGGGGTGCGATTCCTTGTTGAGCTCCTGGCTGCAGTGGTGGGAGTCGCCGTGGCCGGCAACGCGGCAGAAGCCAAGGCCGGTGGCCAGAACGCGCGGGCCCTTGAAGACGCCCTTGTCGATGCAGTCACGGATCTGGATACCAAAGCGGCCGATCTCGCAGACGGTGGTGAGGCCGTGGGTGAGGCAGTCGTAGGCCTGCTTGACGGCGACGGCCTGCTTCTCGAGGAGCGGCTGCATGACCCAGTCGGTGTCATCGTCGGTCAAGTTGCCCGAGAAGTGCAGGTGGGTGTCGATCAGGCCGGGAAGGACGGTCTTGCCGGCGGCGTCGATGACCTCAACGCCCTCGGGAAGGTCCTGCATGGCGCCGGCGTACTCGATCTTGCCGTTGTCGTCGACGAGAACGAGGGAGTTCTCGACCGGCTCGGCACCGGTACCGTCGATGAGCTTGCCGCCAACGATTGCATACTTAGTGGACATGGTTCCTCCTTATGGATCCATATAGTGGGCGAGGCCGTGTTGGGTTAAGGCCTCACAAAGCTACCCAAGTGATGCCGGGTTCGGTGCGCGGAAGAGAGGGCCCCGCGCACCTGGTCCGCCCCGGCTAGGCGTTACTTTTTGCGGGAATTGGTGAAAGCCATGAGGGCCAGGCCAATAGCCAACCAGCCGATCACGATGCTCCACTCCACCATGTTGAGGGAGGCGGGAGAGAACGGAACCACGAGCAGGCCGATGATGATGGCACAGGCAGCGATAGCGAGGCCGATGCCAAACTTGCCGCCGGGCACCTCGTAGGGACGAGGCAGGTCGGGCTCGGTGAAGCGCATGCGCAGGCAGGCGAGGGCGACCATACCGCAGGAGAAGATGAAGGCGAGAGCCGACACGTTGGTCAGGGGGATGAGCATGTTCTTGCCCAAGAACGGACCGATGACGGTGATGACGCCCAGAACGACGCAGGCGAGCTTGGGAGCGCCAGACTTGGGGTCGACCTCGGCGAACTTCTCGGGCAGTTGGCCCTTGCGGCCCATGGCGAGCATGATGCGGCTCGTGGCGCCGTAGAAGGAGTTCATCGGGCCCATGGGTCCAAGCGTGGCGATGACGAGCATGGCCAGGTACAGAAGCATGTTGATACCCTTGAGGCAGGCAAGCGCGGGAACCGGGCTCTTAACAAACTCATGCCAGTCGAGGATGGTGCCGAACGAGTAGATGCAGACCATGTAGAAGCCGCCGGCGGCCAGCAGGGCCAGGGAGATGATCTTGCCGAACTTGTTCCAGTTGAGGCCCTCGGCTGCCTCCTCAGCCTGCTGAGGAATGGTGTCGAAACCGGCGTAGAAGAACGGGGTCAGAACCAGGACCGACACAATGCCGGCGAACAGGCTGGCGCCCTCGGTAGCGGCCTTGCCGCCGCCAGCGCCGGTGACCTGGGAGAACACGGGCATGGCGTTGTCCGGCGAGCCGGTGAACAGCGAGACGCCCATGGCGAGCAGCATGCCGCAGAGCAGGGCCTTGGTCAGGAAGGCCTGGAGCTTGGCGGCCGAGCTGGCACCGCGGAAGTTGAGGAAGATGACGTAGGCTGCAAAGCCGAGCGCGATCAGCGTCGGGAACAGGTAAACGTCGGCGCCCAGGATGGTGTAGAGCTTGACGGCGCGCAGCCACTCAAGACCGGGCAGGCTGCCGAACATCTCGGACACGAGGGTCGAAATGGCGATGGCCTCCCACGGGCACAGGATGCCGTTGCCCAGGGCCAAAAGCCAACCGGTGATGTAGCTCAGCGTACGGCCAAAGCTACGGTCGACATACTCGACGATGCCGCCCGAGATGGGGATAGCAGCCGTGAGCTCACCGAAAACAGCTCCGACGGGCACGAGGAAGATTGCACCCAAGAGGAATGCGATCATAGCGGGAACGGGACCGCCGCCCACGACCATCCAGTCGCCGACCTGCAGAACCCAACCGGTACCGATAATGGCACCGAAACCGATGGTGAAGAAGTTCCAGAGCGAAAGCGTTTTCTTCATGCCGCCGTTATCCTCGACTGCAACTTCTGCGTTCTTGTCCGCCATTGTTCCCCTCCTTTCCTTTTTGACGCCCCTTGACGTCACCCCTTGCGCGGTCTGTTTTGCCGCGCTCTTTTATTTCGTGGCTTTAAGATACGGCCTTGGCGCAGCAGCTCCGCTTGTAGCTCGACCGAAGGCAGAACTGCAAAACGAGCGGCGCCGTTTTTGGGACGAACGGCACGGTTTGCCGCTCATTGTTGCCGCCCGTCCGACGGGCGTACGCTCATCGGACGCATATAGAGATGTTTTTGAGGCCGTGTGTTTTGCGCCTTTCGTACCGTTTACCGAGCTTTTGACGCACAGGCCCATTTGTTGCACATCTTTTTTGTAGGATAGACAGGTTATACATGAGACAAGGCGGTACGAATGGCATACGGATACAACGACGGTGATCAACGGCGACAAAGCGTTCGCCTTGCTGGCCGTACCACGCCGACGCCCAGAAGCGCCACGAGCAGCAATCCGCAACGTCCTCAAGAGCAACCCAGGCCTTCGTCTCGGCAGCAGGCAAGCAGAACGCGGCAGAGTGGCCGTCTGAGCACGGGCACAAGCGCGCAGCAAGATGGCCGCTTGGGCGCGCACTCGACAGCGTCAGGCCGAGGTTCCGCAACTGCGCCGCAACGGCGCACGTCAGCCCGGCATCCATATCAACCGCTTATTTTTTCGCATCCCCAAGGCGGACGCGACGGCAAGCCCTACCGCTCGACATCGCACGCGAATGCCCCCGCCCTGCCGGCTCGTCGACTTCGCCTCGCACTGTGCTCTATCCTTACCTGTCTGGTCTTTGTGCTTATGAGCTCCTGTATCTCCCACGGATCAGCCGGTCTCGAGCCCACCGCCGAGGACAAGCTGCTCAAGGCCCCCGTCGCGCCCGGTTATTCTTTCGCCTTTTCGACCCCGCGCTCGCAATGGCAAGCCGGCACGATGCCCCATATCTATCAGATCGACCCTGCATGGTCGGAGCTGCCTTACGCCGGCGGTACCATCCGCCAAAATGCTTGCGGGCCTACGTGCCTCACCATGGTCTATATCTTTAAGACGGGACGCACCGATATGACTCCCGTCGATATGTGCGCGCTTTCCGAGGCAGGCAATTACGCCCCCACCGGTGCAACCGAATGGTCGTTTATGACGAGCGGTGCGTGGCAGTTGGGACTTAACGGAACGGAGCTTCATAACGATCGCGACTCGATGACTCAGGCGCTGCGTTCGGGAGCGCCCGTCATCGCCGCCGTTCGGCCGGGCACCTTTACCAACGTGGGCCACTACATTGTACTTTACGGTATTGACGACGCCGACCAGATTGAAGTCTTCGATCCCAACTCGGCCAGCCGCAGCGCCCGACGCTGGGGCGTCGTAGAGGTCCTCAACGAAGTCGAAGCCATGTGGGCCTACTACTAGTCATTGGGCACTCATTGGGGACAGACTTAAATGAGTGGTCGTCGGGGACAGTCTTACGGACGCCGGCCGAGAGCAAACGAAAAGGGCCATCCCGAACTGCTTGGAACTGCCAGCACGGAAAGCGCATCCTGCTTTGGGGCCCAATAGCGGGATGCGCTTTCCGTTAGCGGCCCGTTTGGGAAACTAGGGACCGCTTTTCGACAAAAATCCGGGATGCATTTTCCGATTGAGGGCCTCAAGGGAAACCGCACCCCATGTTGGACGCTCATTCTGGGATGTGCTTTCCGCAGTTGATCGATGCGGCCTTTAAGGACTGTCCCAAGCTGCCGGCAGGAAAGGAACGTCCCCAAGTGCCGGGTTTCCGCAGCCTGCAATGCTCCTCATGAACAGCCGCCTCAATAACAAAAGCCCCTGCGGCCGAAGCGGACCGCGGGGGCAACAGACCTGCAAGAGTTAACTCAAGTCCTCGCCATTTGATGCAATGACCTTTTGGTACCAGCAGAAGCTGTCCTTTCGGTAGCGATCGAACGTGCCTTTGCCCGTATCATCGGCATCAACATAAACAAAGCCATAGCGCTTCTTCATCTGCCCCGTCGAGGCCGACACCAAATCGATACAGCCCCACGGCGTGTATCCCATCAGGTCAACACCGTCCTCGACAATTGCATCGCGCAGCGCAAGAATATGCCTTCGCAGGTAATCAATATGATACGCATCGTGGACTTTGCCGTCTTCCAGCGCATCGAGTCCGCCCACACCGTTCTCGGCGATAAAGAGCGGAAGATGGTAACGATCGTGGTAGCCGGCAAGCGTCACGCGCAAACCCAGCGCATCGATCTGCCACTTCCAGGCAGTCTCTTTATCCTTGAGGTACGGATTGCGCAACGTCGGGAACACGTTGCCCTCCGCCTTCTCGGCGATCACCTGATCATCGGCGCACACCAAGCGCGAGCAATAGTACGAGAACGAGATGAAGTCGACCGTATGCTCTGCCAGATACTCCGTATCGCCCGGCTCAAAGGGCACGTGAACACCCTCTTTCTCGAGTGCACGCAGCTTCCAAGCAGGATAGGCGCCCGCAGCCATCACGTCTGTGTAGAAGTAGCGGCCGCGGTCCTCCTCATACGCAAGCCATACGTCCTCGGGCGCACAACGGTACGGATAGGTCGCACCGGCAGCGACCATGCAACCCACCTTGTTTGCGGGATCGATCTTGTGCAGAATCTCGACAGCGCGAGCGCTCGCCATAAACATATGGTGCGAGAACGCCGCGGTCACGGCTGCACGGTCACGCTCATCCTCGAGCGTGACACCCGCGTTGAGATAGGACAGCGCCACGCTGTTGATCTCGTTGAACGTAAGCCAATAACGCACGAGGCCCTGGTACGCGCGTCCGACGGTCTCGACGTAGTGCGCATACCGCTCGATCATCTCTCGGCTTTGCCAGCCACCATAGCGCTCGACCAGAGCCAACGGATAGTCGTAGTGCGACAGCGTCACAAGCGGCTCGATTCCATGCTCGCGCAGCGCCTCGAATACCTGACGGTAAAACTCCAAGCCCTCGCCGTTGGGCTCGGTCTCCATCCCTGTGGGAAAAATACGGCTCCAGCAAATTGAAAGACGCAGGCACTTAAAGCCCATCTCGGCAAAGAGCTCGACATCCTCGTGCCAATGATGGAAGAAGTCGTTGCCCCAGCGGCATGGATACAGCCTGTCCGGATCGTCCACGGGCTTTTGCCTGCCAAACATTACATCCCAGCGGTCGGAACCCTGTGGGATCAGGTCGGAGTGCGACGTGCCGCGGCCGCCCTCGTTCCAGCCCCCTTCGGCCTGGTTGGCGGCGAGGGCACCACCCCACAAAAAGCCCTCGGGCATACCGGCGGCAGACGTTCTGTCAAAGTAACTCATGCTACTCAGCATCCTCGGCAGAAGCTGCCGCGGCGTTCTCCTGCTCCTGAGCCAGGAGCTGGTTATCGTACACCTTAAAGAACGGGTACCAGACCACAGCCATGACCACGATCAAAACGATCGTAAACACCCAGATGCGCGGGTCGAGGCACTGGACAAAGCCCTGAACGAAGATGGGGAACGTGCCGCTCACCAAGATGTAGAAGTTAGAGACAAGACCCAGTGAGACCGCACCCCAATACAGCAGGGCCGAGATCATGCCGCCTAGCACAAACGGAATCATGAGGATCGGGTTGAAGATGATGGGCGCGCCGAAGATCGCGGGCTCGGAGATACGGAAGAAGCTCGGCACGATCGATGCCCTGCCAAATGCTTTGAGCTGCTGCGACTTTGCCCTAAACGCGCAGAGCGCCACAAAAGAGAACGTATTACCCGTGCCGCCGATGAGGTTGATGGCCAACGACATGAGCGCCGGGTGGAACTCAAGCGGCTGCCCGGCAGCATAGAGCGAGGCGTTGGCGGCAAAGGCGGCAAGCGTGACCGGGGCGGTGATGGGCATTACGATCATGTTGCCGTGGACGCCAAAGCACCAAAACAGCAGCGTCATGAAGCAGATAAGCAGTGCGCCGGGCACAGAGTCAACTGCGACGGAAAGCGGGGCAGCGAGCAGCTTCTCGATAACCGAGGGGATGGACAGCGCGGGATCGATCATCTGGATCAGCAGGTTGCCGCCAAAGAAGATGAGGATGTTGGCGAGCATAGGTACGATGGCGCCAAAGGTTTCGGACAAAAACGGCGGCACGCCATCGGGCATCTTGATGGTGATGCCCTTGGTCTGGCAGAAGCGCGTGACCTCGACGGAGACCAAGGCAACGATGATGGCGGTAAACAGGCCCTGCGCACCCAGATAGGTGCAGGGGACCGCCTGGAGCACGGACTCGTCAGCAAGCTGGTAGTAGGACGACGGCGCCGCGGCGATCAGGAACATCACCAGCGAGGTCATGCCGGCGTTAAGCTTGGGCATCTTGTAGGTGCCCGCCAGGTTATAGGCGATTGCGAACGTCACGATCACCGACAGTATGCCCATCGTCATGTTGAAGGGAATGAGCAGCGTGAGCTTATTGGCCGTGGCAAAATCGAGCCAAGGGCCAAAGACGGACCAGAACCCGCCCTGCGCCACCAGGTCGGCCGTGACCGGCGGGTTGGCGAGGATCATAAAGACGGCAGATACCAAGATGAAGCTGATCGCGCTCATAAAGCCCTTTTGCATGGAGGCAAAGTGGCGCTCGGTGCCGCAGAAATTGGCGATAGGGGTCAGTTTTTCCTGAAGCAGGGTCATGAACTTCTCCATGGTTGCCTCCTAACCCAACAGCGACTGGGCGAGTGCCAGCACGTTGGCGGCGTTGCCCATGCCGTAGTCCTGTGCGGGGATGACCGCGGTCGGCTTACCGCTCCCCTGCTTGACGGTGTTGAGCTGGTAGGACACCTGCGGCCCCAAGAGCAGCACGTCATAATTGGCGCACGTCTCCTGATACTCGCCGATACCCACCGCATCGATATCGAGCTCGATGCCGTTTTGCTCCGCATATTTCTCGAGTTTCTTCATCAGAATGCTTGTAGACAGACCAGCTGCGCAAACAAGAAGGATCTTCATAAGGGATTCCCTTCGCATTGATTGGTTGGATAGTCACCGCACGCCGCTAGGCGTTCTTGGTTGCAGTGCGCTCATACAGGCAGATCAGCTCCTGCACGAGCTCCTGAGCAAGCATGGAGCACATGAGGTGGTCCTGAGCATGGACCAGCAACACATCCACCGACAGATGCTCGCCCGCTGCCTCAGTCGAAAGCAGCTGCGTTTGGATGTGGTGAGCCTTGATTCCCGCATCCTTTGACTGCTTCATGAGTTTGGCGGCGGCGTCAAAATCCCCCGCCTTTGCCTTTTCAAGGGCTTCGAAGGCAAGGCTGCGTGCCTCTCCCGCTGCAGCGACCAGCTGAAACGAAACCATCTCGGTTCCCTGATCGTCCATAACGGTCTCCTCTCCCGTGATGTTTGGTTTGTACTTGAATATTCGAAACGCCTATCTCCCGCCCGCAATCCTCGAGGTTTATTGCAGGTAGACTGACAGGGTCATCGACAAAAGAAGTCTTAAGCCGTATGCGCTTGCACAAGCGCCATCAGCTCATGCCAGGACCGGCGCTCGCGTAGGCGCTCGACCCCCTGGCGGTCCATAAAGATCTCGGCGAGCAGTGAGCTCAAGATCCGCGCCTCATCGCCGCCCGACCGGGCAAACGACACCATAAAGACGATATCGACCTCATGGCCGTATTCGTCCCAAAGAATGGGATGTTCGAGCAGGCCCACGGTAACAAAGGCCTCGGCGCTCAAGGGATGCATCC
The DNA here is from genome assembly GCA_048298285.1 of Collinsella sp. Taxonomy (GTDB): domain Bacteria; phylum Actinomycetota; class Coriobacteriia; order Coriobacteriales; family Coriobacteriaceae; genus Collinsella. The sequence continues at coordinate 1,904 of DBFCNY010000182.1, read as the reverse complement.
CATGGGGCATGGCTACCCCATTGCCAAACGAGGTGGCGCTCGCGCTCTCGCGCTCGGCGACCTCTTGGGCAAACTGGGCATCGACACGGCCGCTCTCGACGGCGCGCTCGGAGAGATATCGGAGAACGGCCTGCTTCGACGACGCCTCAACGCGGTTGAAGAACAGGGCACGGCTAAAGAAAGAGCTCACGGAGTCCGATTGCGCAGTGTCGTCGCTCAGCACCTTGCGGATAGCGTTGACATCGCTCGTCTCCAAGAAGAAATCGGCCTCGCGGACGGGCACGGGCAACTTGACGTTGAGCGGCACCGTTGTGAACACGTAGTCGATATGCGAAAAATCGAACGTTCCCACGCGGGCGACATCGCATGTCTCAATCGAATCGATATACATGCCAAACTGCTTGCGGTACTGGTGCTCGAGCATACGGGCGCTTCCCGCTCCCGAGGCGCACACGATCAGGATGCGTTTGCGACGCGGCTGGTCGGCTTGCTGCTCGAGGGCCAGGGCAAATGCCATGGCGATGTAGCCGAGCTCTTCATCAGAGGGCTGGCTGCCAAAATGACGCTCGAGTACCTGCGAGGTGCCAGCTGCCATCGAATAGGCCAACGGAAACCTCGTCTTGATATCGGACAGCATGGGGTTATCCATATGCATGTGATATTCAAGGCGATAGCCCAGAGGGCCGATATGCCGAGCAAGGTTCATGCGAAGTTCAAGATCGCCGCTAAAGTCAAACCTAAACTCATCGTTGACCGCACGTACCATCTCGGAAGCAATCTCCCACATCTCGTCCGAGATAACGGCAGAGCCCTTCTCGGGCACGCCCGTGCCCCTGCCGAGCAAATGGATTGCGATAAAGGCAACCTCTTCTCGGGGCATGCTCACGCCCAGGGCATCCTTGATGTTTGCGGCAATCTGGAAAGCCGCGGCGTATTCGCGCGTTCCCTCCAGTTTTTGAACGTCCGATTCTGCAGCTGGGACATAGCAGCCCTGCTCGATGCGGCCAAGAGCAATGTAAAGATGCATGATGAGATTGCGGGATGCCAGCGAGCTCACCGTGACGGGCGAGGCCGTCAGAGCATCGTCCACACATGCGGCGATGGCCCGCAGGCGCTCGGCGAGCTTTGCATCGTCGGTGTCGGGCAACACGGGCCTCACCAGCGAGGCCAGGCACAGGCGCCGCTGCGACTCCCCGCCCGCAACGCGGATTCCGTAGCGTGGGCGCTTTTCGAGCGTTAAGTCAAATTGGGCGAGTTTCTGCTCTACCAGACGCATGTCATTGGACAGAGTTCGCGCCGAAACGTAGAGTAAATCCGCATACTCCTCAATCGTCACCCACTGGGACCGCATGAGGAGGTCGTTAAGAAGGAAGGACACACGGCCGTCGCGCGTATCAGGAATGCCCGGATGGGCCAGAGCCGCACCGTCTAGCAAGCGAGCAAGCTCATCTGCACGTGCAACATCGATACGATACTGCCCCTTGCTGCCAACGATGCGTGCAACCCCTGCAAGGTTGTCGTTTGCGCGATGGATATAGTTTCTCACGGCGCGCTCGCTTACCTCGAGACGCTTGGCAAGTACCGCGACAGCGACAGGCTGAGCGTCCTCGATCATATTTACAAGCTGCTTGACGCGAGCATCCATGTCCTCCTCCTTTCCCTGCGTCTAGTCTAACGCGGTAAAGAATGACACTCCACGTCGCGCTCGTTCCGCCAACTCGGAACAGGTTGCGGGGAGTCCAGCCGAACTTATAGGGAGCACGGAGAAAGGACCCGAAAGCCATGTGCCGGTGTGAGATGCGCTTTCCGCAGTCATTGGGGACAGACTTAAATGAGTGGTCGTTGGGGACAGCCCTTAGGGACTGTCCCAAGCTGCCGGCAGGAAAGGAACGTCCCCAAGTGCC
>DBFCNY010000181.1:0-8611 GCA_048298285.1 Collinsella sp. | reverse complement strand
GAACGCGAGGGTGCCGGGCGGCAAAACCACCCCCAGCGCGGTAGCAGCACAAATAGACAAGCGCCCCAACGCGCCCGCCCGCCGATTTATAGCGCCGCACAGACAATTAAGCCAACACGTTTAGACATCCGGGCAGTATAGTGAACAAAACGAGCGCACAGCCGCACCCTGCGAACGGAGGAGTTATGACCGAACACCACGCAATCAGTCGCCGAGCGTTTACGCTGGGCCTTGGACTCGCAGCATTGTCGCCATTTGTAAGCCTGCCCGAAACCGCGGGATTGGGCCTTCCCATGCGCGCGGCATTTGCAGAAGACACGCCCACATCGGCGGCCACCCTCGACAAGTTCGTCATTCGCCTTCGCCCCGCGGGCTATTTTCGCACCGCGAGCGTCAACGAAGACGGCAACGTCATCGGCAATGTCTGCCACCTGTTTAATGACGGCACGTCCAACAAGCTCATCCTCGAGCACGTGGCGACCGATACAGATAATACAAATTGGTATGCCATTCGCACCTTGCTCAATTTCGAGGAGCACAAGAAGACGGGCTACAGCATTTGGTCGGTCGACGGCGACTCGGACAAAGATGGAAAGGTTATCCACGTATGGAGTGGCGAGCATGACGGCAAGGCTAGCCGCTCTTTTGCGTTCGCCCGCCAGCAAAACGGAACCTACATCATCCGAGACCGCACAAACGAGAAAAAAGACATTAATTACCTGGCCATAGAAAAGGACGGCAAAGACCAAGACAACAACAAGATCTGCCACAAGAGGAAGAGCATTCCGTGGGAGCTCGAGCTTGTCGGCTACAGCATGGACAAGACCAATGCCACAGTTAGCAGCATCGACTGGACCACGTATAGCAGCTACGTCGACGGACCATGTTGGATGAGCCACGTCGATGGCAACAAATACCTCGACGAGCTGAGCATCCCGGGCACGCATGATTCGAGCACCTGCAGCGTCGACAACGACACCGAGCCCCAAACCTCGCTTGCAAAGTGCCAGCAGGATTACATCCCCACGCAGTTGCTCGAAGGCATTCGCTATTTTGATATCCGACTTGGAAAGAACGACAAGAACGGCGACCCCGGCATCGACCATGGAATATGCTACCTGCTCAAAAAAGACGGGGGCTATATGCAGCTCTCCAATGTCATCGGTTACTTCAAAACATTTTTGAACGAAAACCCGTCAGAAGCGCTCATCATGCTGGTGTCACGAGGCAACGACGAAGCTACCGACGAAAGCATTACGACGGCTTTCGCCAATGTTATGGACAATAACTCCGATCTGTTCTATACGTCGAGCCATGTCCCCACACTGAACGAGGTGCGCGGAAAGATCGTCCTGCTGCGTCGATTTAGGCTCGCCGGCGACAGCGTAGACGGCCACACGTGGGGCCTCGACCTCACCGAATGGGACGACAAAATCAAGGCGCATTCCGGAAAGTCCATGTGCCTCGTGAAATACGAGCAAGGCTTTGAGGCTGCGGGCAATACGGGCGACAAAGAGCCCTATAGCACAGCGGTATATGCCCAAGACCATTACAGCTGCACGGGGTCCAGTAAAATCGACTGGGTCGATATGGCCCTGAAGGCGGCGGCCGAGTTCAAGCGCGGCACCGTAGATATCACTGCCGCGGACGGGACAACGGTGCAGGCAACGGAGCGCTGCTGGTTTATCAACTACACGAGCTGCACGCAAAACAACCCTTTGACCGCGGCGCGAGTGGTCGACGAGCACCTGTACAAGAGCTCGTATATAAACAATACCGGAGTTGAGGGCACAAAAGAGGACTGCCGTAAGCACATTGGCATCATTGCGTCCGACTTTGTTGACGCGGCACTGGCACGGAGCATCTACCAGCGCAATTACGATACGGAGCACAAGCAGGCAGCTTCGTGCTACCTCCCAGCCCGCATGCACATGACATATGGCGACTCGTTGAGCGATGCCTCACTCCAGGATGGAAAGACCGTTGGCGAGGGTCATTTCCGCCTTGTCGACAGCAGTAACGTACTCAACGTGGCGGCTTCGGGCCATACGTTTGCCATCGAATACGTTGATGTCGATGCCTTGGGCAACGAGACCGTTACGGGGCTGCAGGGTTCCGTGCCCATCGATATCGACCCGCGCGCGCTGACGCCCCATTTTGAGGGGCTTGAAGGCCTTAAGGCCGGCGAAGACGTGCGCGCCAAGATTGCGGCATCACTCGAGGGCAAGCTCGAAACCGATGCCTGCACGGCCCAGCTCGAGTTTGTGCACGACGCGAACGGCGCTCCGGGAACGGCGATGGCCGAGGGCGAGGCATTTACCGCGGGAACGTACTGGGTGCGCGTGAACGGTCTCTTGGGCGACGCGGCGCAGAGCTACACGCTCGCCAGCGATGGAGCCGCAAGCTTTACCGTAGCGGCCTCGGGCAGTGCAGGCGGCACCGGTAGCGGCACGGGTTCCAACGCAGACGGCGCCGACAAGAACGGCGGCGGCAACAAGAGCAAGGGCTCGACCGGAAAACTCGCCGACACGGGCGACGGCTCTGGCGTTGCCGCCGGGCTCGCTGCTGCCGCCGTGGCGACAACGGTCGCCGGCGCGGCGATGCTTGCCAGTGACGGTGAAAACAACGAGGACGTTGTCGAATAGGCAAGCCGGCCTTTTAGACACATCGACTCAATCGGGGGCGCAGAACACCGTTCTGTGCCCCCGATTTTTACCTTGGCCCGAACGCCGCTATCGGCTACATCACCATGTTCAGCGCGTTAACAAACTCCTGGGCCTTCGCACGGCTGTTCAGGCTAAAGACGCAAGCGGTCAACAGACGATTGCGCAGAAAAACATCGCGGCCTTTGATTCTATTGACGCCCGTAATGTCCTTAAGATAAACAATCTCGGTGTGCTTGCCGCCAAAAGTGCCCTTCTTGAGTACCTCAATGCGGTTAGGGTAGATCTTGACGTCTTTATACCTACCCGAACCTTTGTCCTGGAATAGCAGCGTGTTGTTGTCCATACACGTCACTCCCGTGGGGTTCGCTAAAACTGTCTCTATGGCCACATTTTAGTCACCGCAAGGCCCCATGCGATGATGTCAGACAGCACAGCAATTCGTGTCCGCGCGAGGCTTTAAACTAAATTCGATAAAGATGCATTCCACAAGAGGAAAGCGGGGCGACAGTGATGGGCGAACTGGTAAACCGTGGAGAATCGGCAATCGTGCCCGAAGGTTTTTACAAGCAGGTCTCCTCGATTCTCAACGCCGCTCGCGACAAGGCCTATACCGCTGTTAACTTTGCGATGGTTGAGGCATATTGGGAGATCGGCAAGAGTATTGTTGATGAACAGGGCGGAGAGGAGCGCGCCAAGTATGGCGATGCACTGATCGACGAACTTGCCGTTAGATTGACTAAGGATTTTGGCAGAGGCTTCAACGCCAGAAGCTTAAGATACATGCGTCAGTTTTATCTTGCGTTCCCAATCCGGAACGCGCTGCGTTCCGAATTGAATTGGACACATTACCGCAGGTTATCGCGTATAACCGACCCTGATGCTCGAACATGGTACATGAACGAATGTGCCGATTCTCGCTGGAGCACGCGTCAGCTCGAACGCCAGATCAACACCATGTTCCGCGAGCGCCTACTTGCCAGCAAAGACAAAGAGGCCGTCACCCAGGAAATCCAAAAGAGCGCCCCAACCCATCGCCCCGAGGATATCATCCGCGACCCATATGTACTGGAGTTTTTAGGTTTCTCGGACGATGCTGCGTTTCGCGAGAGCGATCTAGAGCAGGCGCTCATCACGCATCTTCAGAAGTTCCTGCTGGAGCTTGGCCGTGGCTTCGCTTTCGAGGCGCGCCAAAAGCGCATCACCTTTGATGGGCGCCATTTCTATATTGACCTTGTTTTTTACAACTATCTGATGCGCTGCTTCGTGCTCATCGACCTTAAGACGGACGATCTTACGCATCAGGACCTGGGCCAGATGCAAATGTATGTGAACTACTACACGCGCGAGCTCATGAACGAAGGCGACAATCCGCCCATAGGCATCGTGCTCTGCGCGGACAAAAGCGATTCGATCGTCGAGTACACGCTGCCCGAAGACAACGACCAAGTGTTTGCCGCCAAATACCTGCCGTATCTTCCAAGCAAGGAAGAGCTGGCGCGCGAGCTGAGTGCCGAGTACCGCGCCATCAACGAAGCGACTAATGGCGAAACGCAAGGGTAGCAGCACGTTGCGACCGAAACCATCGCAGCCGTCGCAGGCGCACTCGCGGTTGCGACGGCTGCTACGAAACAATACCGGTCATGGACGCCGGCAACGACATTCTAGCCGTGGCTGGCGAGCGTGACCTGACAGGCAAAGACGCGGCCTTCGTCTGATGTGGGTTCATTGGCTGCCACAGAAAAGGGCCGGTTGCAGCCGGCCCTTTAGACGATAGCGCCTGCGTTGCCCGCGCTTCCAAAGTTGACCGACTGAGGAGCGGGTTCCGCCGCACACCCTGATTTTACCCAGTGAGGCAGCTCTTTTGCAGCCGCTCCACTGTTTATTTACATCTGGCACCCTCAAACAATCAGACGGCAGCCCGCACTCCTGAGAGCCGCCCCATACCCCCGGCCATCACGTTACGGTGCCAACCGGCACCGCTCCCCTACTTCCCAAATAGCGCACCCAGCAGGCCGCGACGTTTGGGCTTCTCCTCTCGGTAGGAACCCTCGACGGCGGCTGCAACCTGGCGCGGTTGCTCGCCGCCTCCACGGCGCACGATCTGGTACAGAAACGGCGACTTAACGTATTTGACCTCGATGGGCGTGGCATGCACGGTGCTCTCACCGGACAGATGCAGGCTCGGATTGAGCGGCGCCACGACGTGCGTTTCGCGCTTGTCGCTAAACACCACCGCGGCCGCGCGGCCCGTCTGGCCGTTTACGGCAATGCGCACCTGCTCGCCATCGCGGCCGTCTGTCGCCGGACGATCGACAAAGTAGACCGGCACCATCACCAGGCCGTCCTTATGTTTGCGGGCCTTGCGCGCCCACATGCGAATGCTCTTTTTATTGAGCCCCAGTACCGCCTCGGCGTCGTTGCCCGCAACGTCGAGCGCCAACTTATCAATGACCACCTGGTCCTTGGTAGACGCATCGACGGAGACGACGCGGAAGTCGCCTTCCTGCATGGCGGGATCGAACGGACCGACCTTGGCAAAGTCCCACGGCTCCAAAATGCCCATGAGGCGAACGTCCAGGTAGTTTGCCCTGGGGTATGCCCAGTCGAGCACCTCGTAGTACACCAAGGTCTCCTTGCTCAGGCCCTTGCCCGGGAAGCTCGCCATCATGCGCAAGTCCGCCAGCGCCATGGGGAAATAGAAGAGCATCATGTCGTTTTGGATCGCGTCTTCCACGTCGTGCCCGGCAAAGACGTCGGGGTACTGGCGCACCAGCTGCAGCGCGTTGGCACGTGCCTGCTGCGGCGAGATTTCGCAGGGAATACCCTGCTCGGGCACATACTCCGCACCAACGCCCATGGTCAGGCGCTTGCTAAACGTCCCCGGCTTGAGCAGGTCCGCAATGCCGATCTTATTGCCGCAGGACGGGCACTCAAACACACGCTGCGTTGACTCGCCCTCAAAGGACGCTCCGCAGAAGGGGCAAGGAATGCTCACATGCGTGGCCTCTTGGAACTCCTGCGCCGTGCCGCGATCCTCCCACAGCAGATGTTCCAGGACCGTCTGATTGCGCCAGTGCGCATTGAAGAAATACCAGTCCGGGTCCTCCGGGCGCTCGAGTTGCGACACATGCGTGAGTTTGAGCAGTCCATCCATCACCGTCAACGGCGTATGGCGAATACCCAAAGCGCTCTTGGGCTCTCCGGCGTCCGCCTGCCACGGAACCACCGTGCCGCAATAGGCGCACTCAAAGCTGCGCTTAGCCTGGTGCGAGTACATAGGGCCGCCGCAGTTTTGACATTTAATGGCAAACATCTCGTCCATGGAAACGTCCTCCTTTGCACAAAGCTGTCGACATTAAGTATGTCGAGCAAACAGGCACATGCCCATACCCATGTGGCCCAAAATGGACCACCCAGGCAGACGAGAAGGCTCGCTCGTTAGCACCGGCAGACTATTGCTGCATTTTCTGAGCATCGGTGCACGGCGCCCCCGCGCGAGCTACACTATCCCCGTAAACATGATTGTGAGGACGACCGCTATGCTATTTGTAAATCGGCTGGTACATACGCTTGTTCCCGGCAGCGAGAGCGAGCCGGTCGATGCATCTTGCCGCACCAACGCGGGCTTTTCCGCAAGCCTCGTCTGCATTGGCCTCAACATCACCCTGTGCCTGGCCAAGGGCATCGCGGGCCTGCTCGCCGGCTCCGTCTCCCTCATCGCCGACGCTTTCAACAACCTCTCCGATGCCTCGAGCAACATCGTGAGCCTGCTCGGATTCCGCCTTGCCAGCCGCCCGGCCGACGAGGGGCACCCTTACGGCCATGGCCGCTACGAGTACCTGGCAGGACTGTTCGTCGCCGTCCTGGTTTGCGCTGTCGGCATCAACCTGATCATCGAGTCGGTCACCAAGATCATCAAGCCCTCCCCCACCGCATATTCGGCGCTCTCCATGGCCGCCCTCATCCTGTCCATGCTCGTCAAGTTTTGGATGGCGGCCTTCAACCGCACGCTGGGCAACCGCATCGACTCCGAGACGCTCATCGCCACGGCACAGGATTCCAAAAACGACGTCATCACCTCGGGCTCGGTCCTGGTGGCAGCGCTTATCTCACAGACAACCGGCGTTGACCTCGACGGCTGGGCAGGCCTGGGCGTGGGCATCTTCATCTGCACCAGCGGCATGGGCCTGGTGCGCGACGCCATCAGCCCGCTGCTGGGACAAGCGCCCGACCCCAAGCTCGTCCAGGAGATTCGCGACGAAATCACGTCGTATCCGCAGGTTCTGGGCACGCACGATCTGATGGTGCACGACTACGGCCCCGGTCGCCAGTTTGCCAGCGCACACGTGGAGATGCCCGGCGAGGGCGATGCGTTTGAGCACCACGAGATTCTGGACACCATCGAGCACGATATCAAGCATCAGATGGGTATCGACATTACGCTGCATTGCGACCCCATCGCGACAACCGGCGACGACCTGCGCGGCTGGGTCAAGCGCGGCATCATGCAGATCGACCCCGCACTTTCCATCCACGACCTGCACGAGCACGACGGCTTCGTCTCGTTTGACCTGGTGCGCCCCGACGGTTTTGACATATCCGACGAGGAGCTGCTGGAACTCGTCACGCGCATCGTGCACGAGCGCCGGCCCGATGTCTCGTGCGTCGTCACGTTTGACTCGGGCTTTAGCTCGCCCGACCGCCCGGCCGAGCGGCTCTAGCCAACTCAGCCGCTAGTTTCCCTGCGCGCCCGAGATGCCGTTTTGCAGCGCGCTCCAGGCATCCGTTGCCATATCGCCCAGGTTCTGCGCGGTATCGCCGAGATTCTGAGCCGTGTCGCCCAGCTGTTGGGCTTTATCCCCCAGCTCCTGAGCCTTGTTGCTCAGGTCCTCCAGCGTGTTGGAGCTCGAGCTGTCCGTGGTGCCCTGGTCGCCGGACGCGTTACCCGACGAGCCGTCCTTGCGCGTAAGCTGAACCTCCAGGTTGCCGTTGTCGTTATAGTAGGCAGACGTCACGACCCAGTTGGCATCGACGACGGGCATCGAGCCGTCATCGGTCAGGATCACGGCGTTCGAAAGGTCGGCCCCACGCGATTTGAGGAGCTTCTTGGCATTGGACCAGTACTGCCCCGGAATATCGCTCAGGTCGACGGCGGTAGACTGGGTGGCCTCAGTCTGCTCGGCCGTGGTATCAGTCGTGGCGCCCCGCTTGTTGAGCATGCCCGACACAATGGCAAACACAACCGAAAGGGCAAAGAAGATCGCCAGCACAATCAGGATTTTCTTGATCACGCTCGACGAACGCGACGGTTTCTTTTCCTCGTCCTCGCCGTACTGCGGAATCGACTTGGAATACTCACGATACGGCTCGCGCGACTCATAGCGAGGCTGCGCCGTGCGCGGCATATACGTCGTCTGCTGAGGCTGTGGAATGGGATTCTGCGACAAATCGTTGTAAGGATCCGGCGCAGAACTGGCATAAGGCTCCTGCGGTGCGTAATCAAACGGGTCCGGCGCCGCGTTGCCATAGGGGCTTTGCGGAGAGGCGGCATAGGGGTCCTGCGCCGCGTCGCCATAACCCATAACCCGCGTAGGTTCGGCAGAAGGCTGCGTCGCGGCAGGGTCGGCATAGCCAGGGCCGGGCACAACGCGGGTCGCATCGGCACTATTACCCGTCGGCGCGGAGCCGTAGCCACCCATCACGGTCGTCTTATCCTGATCCATGCAACGATTCCTTTCCGTCGCCCGTAAGCATCAAGTTATCCATGCATTCTACCCGCGCAAAAGCCTATGATGGGCAAAGCCTGTCGGTATCTACAAGACATGCGCGGTCCCCAAGGGATCAGAAAGCCCCGCCGGGCCTTGGTGGGCGCGGCGGGGCGGGCAAGCGGCTATATGTAGCAGGCTTAGAACAGGCCAGTGATGTTGCCGTCGTTGTCGACGTCG
>DBFCNY010000180.1:0-4209 GCA_048298285.1 Collinsella sp. | reverse complement strand
GGTATGGGATGCCAGGCAGGCCCCCGGGGGAAAGCGGTTAAGCGCTTGGTCGCGACTAGGCCAGGATGCCGGCCGCGGAGAGGGCGATGCCGCCCACAATGGCGATCACGAGAAGCCAACCGGTGTTGACGTTCTTCTTGATGAGCCAGTACATAAGGCCGGTGAGGCCAAGGGAAATCATCTGGGGCATCATGCCGTCCAGGATGTCCTGGATAACGACGGTGCCCTCAGCGAACTGCAACGGGGTGGTGGCGCCGATGAGCGTGGCGATCATGCCGCCCACGGACATAAGACCCACGATGCCGCAGACATACATGAGCTTCTCCATGAGGTCGCCGCCCTGAAGCTTGCTCAGGTACTCGTGGCCGCCCTGATAGCCCATCTTGGCTGCGAACCAAGTGATCAGCACGGAGGGGACGATGGAGATGAGCATGGCCAGGATCGGGCCCATGATGGAGCCCTGCTGAGCCAGCTGAACGCCCAGGCCAAAGGCGATAACGCGGATGGTGCCCTGGAAGAAGGAGTCACCGATGCCGGAAAGCGGACCCATGAGGGAGGTCTTGACCGCGTTGATCGAATCGGGATCGAAGTTCTCGGGATCCTTGGCGTACTCCTCCTCCATGGAGGCGGTGAGGCCTAGGATGAAGGCGCTCGTCTGCGGGGTGCAGTTGTAGAACGCCATGTGACGGTGGTAAGCCTCTTTCTTAGCAGCGAGCTGCTTGGGGTCGGACTCATCCGGATAGAGGCGATCGAGCGTGGGAACCATGCCGTAGAGGAAGCCCATGTTCATCTGACGCTCGTAGTTCCAAGAGGCCTGGATGGCCCAGGAGCGCCAGAAGAACTGGCTGACCTTCTTGTTCAGGGACACGTCCTTGGTTGCGGTTGCCATAGTGTGTTCCTCCTTAGTCTTCGTCGTCTTCGAGCGGATCGTAGTCGGAATCGACACCGGCGGCTGCATGGGAACCGTTGAACTTGAAGCCCATGAAGACGACAGCCAGGCACACACCGATCAGAGCGACCGCGATGACGGACAGGTTGAGGTAAGCGGCGAGCAGGAAACCGATGAACAGGAACGGAGTCATACCCTTCTTGATCATCATGGTGAGCAGCAGGGCCAAGCCGTAGGCGGTCATGATCTTGGTCGAAACGTTCAGACCAGTGGACAGCCACTCGGGAACCATGTTGACGATGGCCTGAACCAGGTCGGTGCCAACAAAGACGGCGAGGAAGATCGGCAGGAAGTACATGATGGCGTACAGACCGGAGCCGGCGCAGATGTGCATGCGGTAGGCGGTCTTGAACTTTCCGTTATCGATCGCGCTATCTGCCACATGGGTGAGGGCGGCGATGATGGAGCGGAACACGATGCCGAGGAGCTGACCCAGGACGGCGACCGGGATGGCGATCGTCATGGCGGTCTCGGCGGAAGCATCGGTCAGGCACGCAAAGGCAGCGGCCACTATGCCGCCCAGGACCATATCGGGCGGAACGGCGGCGCCGACCTGCACCAGGCCCATGGACACGAGCTCGACGGCGGCACCGACGGCAAGGCCGGTGGGCACATCGCCCAGCAGCAAACCGACGAGCGTAGCGCCAACGAGGGGCTGCTCGAAGTTAAGACGACCGAGCAGGCGGGAGTCCCACATGCAGAACACGCCGACGAGGCCGACGAGCACCGCACTGATGAACGTATTCATACCCTTCTCCTTTCAGTCAGGCAAAAGCCTGGTTGATTACAGCTTGGCGTCGATGTCGACGCTCTGATACGTAGGGGTCTGCTGGACATAGAGCTTGATGCCCATGTCGAGCAGCTGATTGACGTCGGCCTTCTGGGTGGCGTCGAGGAAGACGGAGCTGTCCTTGCCGCCGACCTGATCGGCACCGTCGTGGTTGGCGGTGGCGCCCAGGTTGATGGCGTCGAGTTTGTAGCCCTTGCAGAACTGCAGCATCTCGGCAGTGTTGCCAAAGACGAACATGACGCGCTCGCCGAGGGTGTTGAGCTTGTCCATCTTGGCGAGGGCACGCTCGACGGTGAAGACGTTCAGGCGCACGCCCTGGGGCTTGGCCAGCTTAAGAGCGCCCTTCTTGATGTCATCGTTGGCGGCAGCGTTGTCGACGACGATGATGCGCTCGGCCTGAACCTTGGTGGTCCAGGTAAAGACGACCTGGCCGTGCAGCAGACGGTAGTCAAGACGTGCAAGGACGATCTTGGCGGGACCGGAGCTGTGACGGGACGCCTTGGCCTTCTTGGCGGGAGCCGCGGCGGCCTCGACCGGTGCGTTGGGGTTGGTCAGACCGGTGCGCGCCTCGTTGATGAGGGCCGCGAGCTCGGCGCCCTTGACGGGGACGGGGCTCATAGCGAGCGTGAGCGCCAGCGGGATGTTGAAACCGCTGACAACCGTGAACTTCGTGCCGTTCTTGGAAAGCTCGACCATGTTGTTGTTGACCGAGCTGCCGAGCATATCGGTCAGCACATAGACGGTGTCGTCCGCGTTGAACGTGGCGATCATGGCGTCCACCTTATTGGTGATGGGCTCCTTGTCGTCACGAGCAAGCGACACGACGTGGACGTTCGACACGTCGCCGAGAACCATCTCGAGCGTGTCTTTGGCGCCTGCGGCCAGGCCGCCATGAGATGCGAGAATGATCTGATTCATCTTGCCTCCTCCTTTTCGTTATGGTCATTATAACGTCTTATACGTCGCTTATATTGCTAATTAGCATAAAGACCGTTCGCGGGTGAAAATCGACCGTTGACGGGTTTAACGTACTTGAAACGTTAGGGCCGGGTAGGCCGGCGCTGGCTGGATAACCCCCAGGTCAGACCCTGCACGCAATCCTCTATCGCACGAAGTACCAGGGGCTTTCCTGCACGGTGGGTTCCAGCGCAATGCCGGTGCGCTCCTTAAACAGATCCATGTCCTGCGATTTCTCCGTCCACCACGCGTTGGGCTTAAAGGTCATGCTCTCAATGACATGACCGACAAACACACTGTTGCGCAGCTTAGAGAAGTCGGTGTTCATAATCAGGATGGACGCGAGCACCAGCACGATGCCCAGGACTTTGATCGCGCCGGCGGGCTCGGCGTAGACACCAATGCCCAGCAGTACGGTGACGACCGTCTCGAATGACATTACGACGGGAACTTTCGATGTCTCGAGCCCCATGGACAGACCCTGCATATATAAGATGTAAGCCACGGCTGTGGGGATGAGTCCAAAGCCAAGGAACAGCAGCAGCAGCTGTGGCGACATTGCCGCGGCGACATCCGGCCACGGAGCCGCGATAGCCGCCATAACCGCACCGCCAAAAACAAAGCCCCAAAACGTGACAGCCAGCGGGTGGACCGTCTTGGTTGCTATCCGGCTAAACACCGCGAGCGACGCACCACAAAGGCCTGCAATCACGCCCGACGTGACGCCCCAAACCGAAAAATGGAAACCGGAAAGGTCGCCATTGGTCACTGCAAGCACGCAGCCAACGATGTTAAAGACAATGGCAACGAGCTTGTTGGGGGTCACGTCCTCGCGATAAAGTACGCGGCCGAGCATGACACCAAACACCGGCGAGGTGTAAAGCAGCACCGAGGCCGTGGACATGCCGACCTCGCCCATGCACTCGTAATAGCAGGTGTTGGCGGCGGCCAGACCGACGATACCGACAAGCGCGCAGGGGACGAGCTCTTTGGGGCTTGCCTTGAACAGGGCCAGCGGACCCTGAGCCACGGTAGACCCCTCACCCGGACGGCAGCCCATAAACATCAGGACCGGCGCCAAGATAAGCGCTCCGACCAACAAGCGAAAGGCAGCCATGCTCTGGGACGAAACGCCCATGGCCGAGATGCCGTTTACAAAGATTCCGATGCTGCCCCACATAAGCGCGGCGACCAGCACCAGCACATAGCCCAGATTGCTTTTCTTCAACGCAGCCTCCTCGGTATTGTTTCCAATATGTTTCACACTACGTTATAGTCGTTATATACATTTTTCAAGACACAAATCGCCGAACGGAAAAATCTGCTTCCCAGCATACTCATTGGGGATGTTCTTAAATGAACTGTCGTTGGGGACGTTCCTGAATGCCTAGTCGTTTAAGTACGTCCCCAACGACTAAAGCGCCGCTGGTTGAGCATAAATCAGCGAGCGGGTCGCATTTGAGACAAGGTGACGTGAAACGAAAGGGCGCTGACCTTCTGGTCGCGCCCTTGA
>DBFCNY010000179.1:0-19337 GCA_048298285.1 Collinsella sp. | reverse complement strand
CTTGTGGTGGTTCCAAGTGTATAGCCTTTGCAACCGGCGGTCGCTAGACAAACAGCACGTGCGCGAGCAGGGCACACACGCACACCGCTCCAAATACCAGTGCCACGATCGAGATCACGCGGTCGGCCATATCCATGTTGGCACGGTTCGTAAGGAACCGATCTTCGGCGGCGTCGACACGCGCCTCACGCACCATTTCGACCACCGCCTCACGGCCATCGAGCGCCTTTGTATCCATGTTTACCTCCCCGACCTCATGCTTATCCATCAAAAACCAACTCCGTGTAGCCGCCGACGTCTACGGCCGCTCGTTGGGGGCCAGGCGCTGCATCTTGTTCACGGCTTTGAACTTGGTGAACAGCGGCACGTACTCAAAGCTCACGTTGGAGTTCTCCAGGCCGTACCAGCGCGCAGGCGTGCCGGCGGCGCGGCGAATGATGTACTTGAGCGTGATGGCCGTACGCTCGCTCGGCTCCACATCGCTTTCAGGCGCCAGAAGCTTACGAATCAGGACGAACTTGAACGTGCCGATGTTACCCGGATCCTTGTAGACCGAGTAGTCATGCGTCTGCGGCGGCAGCTCGCCGGTGGCAGCCAGGTCCTGAACAACCTGACGCAGGTAGGCATTGACGCGCTGGTTGATCTTGTAGCCCAGGTACAGATGCACGCGGAACACGTAGTCGGTGCCGAACGTCTCGACCGAATAGGCAAAGGTGTGCGGCTCGTCCATGGTCTCGACATTCACAAACCACCAGGCGCGGGCGCGCTTGGGATGCTTGTCCAAGATCGAATAGACGATATCGCGGTCGATGTAGTCGGTATGGGTGTCCTTGGTCAGGTACACGACGTTGTCGCTCATGCGCTCGTAACGGTCGTCGTCGCGCAGGCGCTTGAGCTGCGGCAGGTAGCTGCGCAGCGGCAGCAGCGTAAACTGGCGCTGCTCGACCGCCGTGCCGTTGTACCAGCACACCATAATGCCCATGATGAGTGCAGCCATGAGGATGGTGAAGTAGCCGCCGTGGAAGAACTTGGTGAGCGAGCTCACGAAGAAAAAGCCCTCGAGCAAAAGGAAGAAGGCCGCGAAGATCCACGGAGCAACCTTGAGCTTGCGCTCCTCGTGCAGGTAGAAGAAGAGCAGCAGCGTGGTGCACATCATAGTCAGCGTGATGGCAAGGCCGTACGCGGCTTCCATATGCGCCGAGTTCTGGAACAGCAGCACCACAATGACGCAGCCGACAAGCATGACGTTGTTGACCATGGGGATGTAGAGCTGGCCCTTGGTCTCGGCAGGGTAGAAGACCTGCATGTGCGGCATGAGGTCCAGACGGCTGGCCTCGGACACCAGCGAGAATGCACCGGTGATGAGCGCCTGCGAGGCAATGATGGCCGCGACGGTGGAAAGGCCGACGGCAAACGGGCGCAGGCCCGGGGCGAGCATCTGGTAGAACGGGTTGAGATCGGCAATGCCCATGAGCTCGGGGTTGGCAGCGTTGTTCATAAGCCAAGCGCCCTGGCCCATATAGGACAGCAGCAGGCAGCACTTAACGAACGGCCAGGTAGCGTAGATATTGCCGCGGCCGACGTGGCCCATGTCGGAGTAGAGCGCCTCGGCACCGGTGGTGGCAAGGAAGCAGCTGCCCAGAATCATGATGCCCGCGTGGTTGTTGGGGCTCAACAAAAAGGCGATGCCGCGGAGCGGGTTGAGGCACAGCAGCACGGCGGGGTGCTGTAAGACAAAGAACAGACCCGTGCCGCCCAGGAATAGGAACCACAGCGTCATGATGGGGCCAAAGGCGTGACCGATCTTGGCCGTACCGATGCGCTGTACCAAGAAGAGCACGATGATGATGGCGAGCGTAATGGCGACGACGCGGCCCTGGTCATCGCCCAGCACGGCATGGACCGCCGGGATAGTGCGCAGGCCCTCGATGGCCGTGGTAACGGTAACGGCCGGCGTCAGGATGCCGTCGGCGAGCAACGCGGCGCCACCCAGCATGGCGGGGATGATAAGCCACTTGCCGCAACGCTTGACCAGGCTGTACAGGGCAAAGATGCCGCCCTCGCCATGGTTATCGGCGCGCAGCGAGATGAGCACATACTTGATGGTGGTCAGCAGCGTGACCGTCCACACGACAAGGGAGAGCGCGCCGAGCACGAACTCCTCCGTGACGCTTCCGATGCCGCCGTTGCCGGCAACGAGCGCCTTGGTTACATACATAGGGCTGGTGCCGATATCGCCGTACACCACGCCCAGCGTGACGAGCATCGCCGAGATGCTCACAGGAATCGCAGCGTGCGAGGCTGCCTCCTTGGCCTTTTGTTCCATAAGCCGGTTTCCTTCCCAACTTTAATGTTCGAAGGGATTATAGGTAATCGGCCCATGATTTAATGTATCGTTTTCCCAGCTAGATAAACATTTATACGGCCTTTAGGCCACCACGGCGATATGGAATGCGACAAAGGGACTGTCCCCTTGTCACATTTGTCATTTTCCGAGCCAGTTTTTGAACCACCACTCCATGGAACGGCTCATCTCGGTCATAAAGGGGCTCGTGTGCTTGCGGGTGTAGATATCCACCACGCGCTCGCCCACCTCGCGGGCGTGCGGACGAAACATCGCATCCATCTCGGCCACCTGCGCGTCCATGGTCGCGGCATCCGCACGGCAGTAGCGTTCCTCGTGCACCAGGTTCACCACGGGATGCGCAATGGCCGGGCGCTCTTTGCGAGGCGTGCCGATGATGAGCATCGACAGCGGCATGGTGTGGGGCGGCAGACCCAGCAGCTCAGCCACTTCTTCGGCATTCTCGACGATGTCGCCAATGTAGCAGCTCCCCAACCCCAGGGACTCGGCGGCAACCACGGCATTTTGCGCCGCAATCACGGCATCCTGCGCCGCGATGGCAAAGTCGCCCAGACCGGGCGCGCGGCGCGGTTCCTTGCCCGTGCGTTCGACAAACTCAGGCTCAAAGCAGCCCACGTGATCGAACAGGTCAATCCATTTGGCATAGTCGACCACAAATATAAGTGCCCAGGGCGCCTTGGCGATCATCGGCTGGTGGTCGCACAGATCGGCCAATCGATCGAGCGTGGCCTGCTCGCGAATGCTCACGATGGAGTACATCATCATGGCACCGGCCGACGGAGCACGGCTCGCCGCATGCAGAATCGCTGCTCGCTGCTCGTCGGTCACCGCCACGGGACGGCCGTCGTCATCGCGCGCAAAGGCACGCGTGGAAGAACGGTGCTCCAAGATGTCCAGCACCGCATTGCCCGTAGTCTCGACCGGATAGCCGTATGTATCCACGACCGCAGCTCCGTCGCAGCACTCGGCGCCCGTCATACAAACCTGCTCACCCATAGCTCTATCCTCGCCAATTCTTTAAGAAGCCTTTACGTTTCCGTGTAATTCCCGTCCATTATCGCGCAGGTCGCCACTACATTGCGCCGTACCGCCACACATGCGCGTTAATATGGCTGGTTGTTGTGCGCAGCCCGCAAATGCAGCGCATATTTAGGTAACAATCGGGTAAACCCCCGCTTTCGTAGGTTTTAGTTTGTGAGGAGTCTCAGCATGTTCGCTGCCGCCATCTCGCTCGTCGGTCTTGCGGCGACCGTCTACCTTGTCTTGCGCGAGGCCAAGGCCATTCGCGCTCAGTCGGGCACCGTCACCAAGGGCGCCTTCGCCTGGAGCATCGCCTTTGGCCTGTTCCAGCTCTTTTTGACCGTCTGGGGCGCTATTGGTCTCGTCGCGCAAAACGAGCCGCTCGCCTTTGTGATGCTCATCCTGACCAATGCCATCCTCACCGGCTGCGCTTGGGCCAGTATCGCCCGCGACCGCATCGCCCCGCGCGTCCTTGCGTTCGCCAAGCCCGACGCCCCCGCCCCCACCGGCAAGCTCGCCCGCCTGCGCGGCGCCTTTGTGGGCAAACCGCTCGTCGCCGCCGTCCTGTGCCTGCTGCTCGCCGGCGTTTTTGCGCTGCTGGGCATGGAGGTTTCGTCCAACCACGACTTTACCTGGGTCTACCCCCTATGCATCCTGCTCGAGTGGGCCATCATCACCGTGCTCATGACCGGCCTGTTCTTCCTGTTCCAGCGCCACGGCGCAGCTCCCGCGGTCCTGGCCTTTGCCCTCTTTGTCCTGGGCATTGCCGAGTTCTTCGTCATCACGTTTAAATCCATGCCCATCCAGCCGGGTGACCTTTCGGCCATCTCCACCGCCGCTGCGGTCGCCGGCACCGGCTACACCTTCTCCATCTCGCTGTTCTGCGTGCTGTCCATGGGCTTTACCGCCATCGCCATGCTGCTATGCGAGTACGCCGGCCTGGTGGCACCGCACCGTCAGAAGGGCGCCGCCAACGCCAAGCGCATGCTGCTCACCAACCTGCTCGTCGCCGTGCTGTGCCTGGGCGGCGTGACCGCGCACGTCACGCTCATCGACTACTACAACACCCTCGGCATCACCGTCTACACCTGGCGCCCGCTCGAGAGCTACTGGCGCGAGGGCTACCTGCCCGCCTTCATTAGCGCGGCGCAGTCCATCAAGCCGCCCAAACCCGCCGACTACTCCGTCGACGATGCCAAGGCCACGCTCAAAAAGTACGCCAAGGCCTACGACAAGTCCGATGCCGCCAAGAGCGACGAGCGCGCCGCCGCAAAGGAGCAGTTCGACAGCGAGAAGCCCACGGTCATCGCCATCATGAACGAGACCTTCTCGGACCTATCCATCTACCAGAACATGCGCGCCGGCTACGAGGGCCCGCAGTACTTTAAGAACCTGTCCAACTGCCTCAGCCGCGGCAAGCTCTATGTGAGCGCCTACGGCGGCGGTACCGCCAATACCGAGTTTGAGTTTATGACCGGCAACTCCATGGCCAACCTGGGCTCGGGCGTGTACCCCTACACCATCTACAACATGGAGACGACCGGGAACCTGGCAGAGCAGTTCAAATCGCTCGGCTATTCAACCACGGCCATGCACCCCAACCACGCCACCAACTGGAACCGCGAGAACGTCTATAAGGACTTTGGCTTTGACCAGTTCCTGTCCATCAACGACTTCCAGGGCGCCGATACCCTGCGCGGCATGGTGACCGACCAGGCTACCTACGACAAGATTCTTGAGCTGCTCGACCAGAACGCCGATCCTCAGTTTATCTTCGACGTGACCATGCAGAACCACTCGGGCTACGACACGGGTCTGGTGCCGCTCGACAAGCAGGTACACCTGAACATCGACACGACCGACCTGGATGCCAAGACCGTCGAGGACGGCACGCTGTCCGATGTCGACGAGTATGTCTCGTGCATCGAGCAGTCCGACCAGGCGCTGCGCTACTTCCTCAACGCCCTGAGCAAGCTCGACCGCAAGGTGGTCGTGGTGTTCTGGGGCGACCACCAGCCGTTCTTCCCGTCCAAGTTCAACGACAAGTGGTTTACCGACGAGGACGACGCCACCCATCAGGAGCGCCTGTGGCAGACCGACTACATCATCTGGGCCAACTACGACGTTGCCGGCTGCGACCAGACGAGCGAGACCGATGACCTGTCCACCAACTACCTGTCCACCCAGCTCATGCAGCTGATCGGCGCCCCGCTCAGCGACTACCAGAAGGCGCACATGACGCTGCGCGAGTCGCTGCCCGCCATCAACTCCGTGGGCTACGAGGACGCCAGCCTGCGCTGGGCGCTCTCCTCCAACGTCACCGGTGACGACGCCGTTGCCGCTGCCGCCACCAAGGCGCGCGAGAATTACGCCAAGATGCAGTACTACGAGATGTTCCGCGACGGCAAGAACGTCTATACGGAGCACTTCCAGACCGAGGCCAACGAGACCGACCCCAACCTGGCGCCGGGTACTACTAAGATCAAGTAGCGGGTCCTTCGACCTGGTTCGTCTGCCCGGCGGCGCGGAATGTTAGGTTCCCTGCTCGGGCAGTCCTGCTCGCACGGAGAGCACATTAAGTGCTCTCCGGCTCGTGCGGAACTCGCGATGAACCTCACATTCCGCGTCGCCGGGCAGACGCCTCGGTGTTGAAGCGCGGCTTGTCATGGGGAGTATTCGGAGTGTCTCTGGTTGAATCGGGCTCTTGCCTTGAAGACTCTGATTTCTAATAAAGAGAAAACCCGGGTAGCCAGTTGTTTGGCTACCCGGGTTTTACTTTGTCGATATGTTCGACTGACTCCTAGTGGTTCTTGCGGCGCTTGATCAGCATGATGAGGGCTATTACTACGAGCGTTACACCCGCTGCCGCTGCGGTGGCAACTAGGGCGAATGTTTGGTCGCCGGTGTTTGCGAGGCTCTTGGCCGTGGTCGTAGTCTTGGTCTTGGCGTCGGTGCCGTTGTATGACTTTGGCTTGTCCTGGCCAGACGGGGTCTCAGGCGTTGCCGGAGTCTCGGGGTCCTTTGGGCCTTCGGAGTCGGTGGGGCCGGCGGTGTTTACCAGCGTATGGTCCAGGAACTTCTTGGCGCCCGCACTTGCCTGTAAGAACAGGCGGCGCGTGCGGATCGGGGTGGCATTCACCGTTGTGGGTGCTGTCTCCTCGGTCGCGATATTCACGAGCGTCACACCGGTATCGAGGCCAACATCGTTGTAACCCACATGGCAGTAGTACTGCGCGCCGTCATCATCTGCGGTCAGGTCAATCCCAAGCGTCGAGGCCGTCCCGGCTGCGAGGTTGCCATCGGCAGCCACACGCTTGAACTCGGTCTCGCCGCGACCCTTGCGATACCACATATATGTCGGCGCCAGCTCCGTTTCGCTACCGTCGGCACCGAGCTGCGTCACGTTGCCGATAGCCGAGAGCGTTAGGTGGCTTCCCGCCGCGCGCTCAACCGAGGATTCGTATTCGACACTCTCCCCCTCTTCAGCATCCGCCGCAGGTCCGCTCACGGTCATCGTCATGCCATCGGGCATGGTCTTGACCGTGATGATTGCCGAGCGAATACCTGTTTCGGTCGTGGATCCATTCTTAACGGCGGCGATGGCGAATCGATACTCCGTATTGGGCTGCAGCCCATCCCACTTGAGCGAGGTCTGCGTGTTGTCGGCAATCTTCCAGCTATTGACGACCGCATCCGCCGCATTGCTCTGCAGCATGCCCACGCCGTAGCTAAAGCCACTCTTGTTTGCGAGTACATCGTCCCAGCTAAACGTAACGCTGGTCGAATCGACGGCGTTTGCCGTAAAGCCCGTCACGGCCGGCGCGTCGGGCATCTCGACGTCCTTAACGTCATAGCCCACGATCCAGAACTGGTCGGTATCCTTGGTGCCGAGCTTGTCGCCCGAGTCTGCCTCGAACTTGTCGACATCCACCGCGTTGACGCCCAGACGCCACACAAAACCGTACTTGCCCTGCGCGGCCTCGGGCAGGTTGTCGACGGTGCCGCCGTATTCGGTCGATTCACTCGAGGAGTTACCCGTAGTAAAGCCGGCGTTGGCACCAAAGCACAGGCCGCCAAACAACTCGTGCTTTGCGAGCTTCGCGCCCATGACAACGCTGCCGTTCAGCGTCAAGCCGAGCTCGAGCTCCTGCTCCTTGCCCTCCTCGACTTCGATGGTCTGCTCAATGCTCGCCCCCGACTGCGCGGCGGCGCCGTTAAACCCATCGTGCGTGTAGGCGCGCATTACGCCAGGCTTGCCCAGGCCAAAGGAATCCCCAACGGGAGTCTCGCCGTTGAGCGTCGTTTGATAGGTTCCGGGTTCTCCCGACCGGTTGGTCAAAAAGTAGCTGAGCGGCGTCATATTGTGCTGTTTGGCAATGCGGTCATAGGCCTCGACATTAACGACCGAGGTCTGCGCGCCGAGCGACACGGGCGCCGCCATCACGCCCTTGCCACCAGTTTCCTCATTTTCGATCTCATACTCGTAATAGACCATCGGAATCGTGTAGAGCACGGCCTTGTCACCCTCGCCGGCATGCGACTCATAGCTTACGCTTGCGCTGACCGTGCGCTCGCTCCGGTAGTCATAGCATCCCTCGGCGGCAAAATCGACTGAAGCATTCATCGCGACCAGGGGCGGACCGGTCTGCACCTCGACGGCAACGCCCAACTCGGCGCCAATGGTATAGCCCTGGAATGTCCCCGTGCCCTTTTCCTCTCCGTATGACGTGCCGCCCAACACCAGATAGCCGTATGCCTGCTCCAGATCCTCAACATAGGGCGCATCCTGCAGCACGGCAAGCACGCGCGGGTTGGTATAGACCTTGTAGCGGTCCTTGTACGTGATCTTGACGCTGTCGTTGTCGACATCGGGCAGCGCGAGCGAGATAAATGTGCCGTAGGTAGTGCCGCGACGGTTGCTCTCGCTAATCACCTGCTCCTCGCCGCGGCGCACCTTTCCGTTTTCGTCGAGCGAAAATGCGAGGCGGTCATCCAATAGTAGTCATCGTTCTTGCGCAGGTCCTCGTCGCGGTGCTTGCCCACCACGGCGATAAAGCTCTCGTTATAGCGGTCCGAACCCGAGACGCTGCCCGCCTTGACGTCGCTGATCCACACCTGCTCTATACCCTTGTGGTCATGCTTGTTGCTGCTGTTGTATTGCTGACCGCTCATGCTCATGGTTCCGACCATGGACCCCAAGCCCTGAGCCCCGCTCTGTGCCGTGTTGCAGGCAAAGTCGCGGAACACATCGCCGCCCATGAGCACCTCGTCGACCGCCAGCTGCTCGGACAGGCCGTCAAGGTTGGCAGTGGCAAGGGCAATAGGCGCCAAGGTGCACGGATAGCGCTTATCCTGAGCGCTATCCTTCCATGCGCTGTTGGGCACATGCATCAGCCCATAGGAGGCGAGGAGCCCGTCTCTGTATTCCTTGCAATCGGAAAGCTTGAACTCGCCAGACTCAGAGTCAAAATACGCGTAGCGGTACAGCGCGCCGTACAGCCCCTTGCTGCCGTCAGAAGCGCCGTAATCAAAAGCGCTGCGTTGCCAGTCATAGCCCGCAAGAATAAGGCCCGTGACGGTTTCACCCATCTTCTTTCCTTCTTCATCGTAGGCGGCAAACGTGCCGAACGTCGCATTCGCAGCGACCATGGTCTTGCCGTTCGCGGAGAGGGAGATTGCGCCCGCGTCGCCCAGAGCATCGACATGGACGAGCGCACCCTTGGATGCATCCCACGAAAACAGCTCGCAATGCGTCGACTTATCAATATTCTTCTTGCCGTAGGGTGCCGAGACCACGATGGCGAGGTCATCGCAAAAATCGCGATCGAGGTCGCCGGCCGCTAGCGAAACGACAGGAGCTGACTGAAGCTGCGTCCAGGAGTCGTTCCCGCCCTTGTTGTGCGTGGTGTAGTCCGCGGCGTTACCGGCATCGATCTTGACGACGCTTTGCTTCCAGTTGCCGCCCTCCAAGTCATACATGTCGACTACAGCCTTGCGCACGCCGTTCTCGTCGACATAGCAGCCCGCGTAGACAAAAAGCTCGTCGACGCCGTCGCCATCGACATCGCCCGCCTCGACATCAAAGACGGCGTCGTGCTCTTGCAGGTAACCGGCATCCAGGTACTTAAAACGGCCTTCGTACATCATATTAGTGTTGACCGTCACCGGCAGGTGTGTGTCGAGAGTGCGCGTACGCCCGTTGCTAAACGAGTAGAGGACCAGCTCAACCTTTCCTGCGTATGACTTGCCGTCAATCGTCGTGGAGGAACTGTCGCCGTAGGCACGGAGCTCGGCAACGCGGCTCTTTTTGCCCGTGCTGGCGTCGCTGCAGAACTCAACACTCGTGGCGTGAATGCCCGAGAAACCGTTGTTGTCGTTGGCGAGTACTGTTGAGGACTCATTGTTGCTTAGGTACGACCAGGTGCCGCCACCGTAGTCGCTATGCTTGTAGAGATCGCTGTTCGTATCGAAGTTGTTGACGTTTTGCCAGAACTTTGCGGCGCCCCACACACTTCCATAGCCATCGGTGAGTTTGCTGCTGCCGCCAATGTCACCGCGCTCGACGTTCTCGAGCTTGTCGCGCAGAGTGTAGCGATTGCCATGGCTACCGTTAGCTGCCATATAGACCTCGCTGCGCGTGGCAAACGTCGTGGGAGTGGTGGTGGAGTAGGGGCCAACGGTATCGGCCGGAATGTCCTCGCTCGTGCCCAGGCCCAGGTCGCTATAGTCCTGCTCGGTCATATCGGTGATCTCAGGCGTGTCGGCCGCCTGGGCGACGTTGGGAGCCGCCGTGAAACAGACGACACTCGTTGCAATCAACGCAGCAAGCGCCGCCGTCCCGGCAAGCGGGATTTTCGACAACCGGCGAATGTGGGGGTGTGGAACGTGCATGGGGGACCTCGCTTTACTCGAGTGGAGTCGGCTCATTTTTGCAAATGATACGTCCGACGCCCGATATCACGTGTCTCATTTTCGCCAACGGCGTGTCTCATTTTTGAGAATCCGAGATGCCGCGGAAATCTTATCCCAGCTCAAAGGCCATTTCTGGGATGTATTTTCCGTCGAGTGCCTCATCGGGAAACGACGTCCCATTCTGAGTATCAATTCCGGGACGCACTTTCCACTTACAGTCCAACGGGAAACTGCATCCCATTCTGAGCCCCGATTCCGGGATGCACTTTCCGGAACAACCCTCAACGGGAAAGTGTGTCCCACTCTGGAAGCTGATTGTGGGACGTAGTTTCCCGTTGGCTCTCTTTGGGAAAGTGCGTCCCATTTCTCGGGCTAATAGTGGGATGCGGTTTCCCATTGAGCTGCCTTTGGGAAAGCATGTCCCACTCTAGGCTCAAATTCCGGGACGCACTTTCCGAAACCCCGCCCATCGGGAAAGCACGTCCCATTCTGGACGCATCCCGGGGATTGAACTTCAGCTTATGAGGCCTTCCATCGATAAAGGGCCGCCCTCCCGGGTGGCGGGCATTGCATTTAGAAGATGGACCTACGCGCCCAGCACGGCCTTCTTGGCGGCGGCGGACATGTCCTCGAGGTCTTCTTTGGTGGGGTGATCCTTTGCGGCAACCCAGTTGTCGAGCAGCATCTTATAGCGCGCGTTTTCGGGATCTTGCTCGAGCATGGCCTCGTAGCGCTGCTTGACCGCGGGGCCCATCTTGCCCTGGCACATCGCCCAGCCCGCAAGCTCGGCGTCATCGGCCAAATTGGAGGTCACGCGATCGATAATCTGCTGGTAGTAGCTCTGATCGGCGCCAAAGCCACAGGTGCCAAACAGGAAGACGCGCTTGCCGTGCAGGGCGGAGAGCAACGCCGCGACCGAAGGCGTGCACGCGCCCTTGTCGCACCAAAAACCGACGAGCACCGTGTCGGCTGCGCAGGCACCCTGCGCCTCGCGCGCGACCTGCTCGGCATCCGCATCATCGCTCAACGCCGCGGCGTGGACAAACTCAACGCCCGCAGCCTGCAGAGCGCGCTTGATCGCGCCCGAAACCATCCTGGTATTACCGCTCTTGCTGTTAACCACCAAAGAGCACGTCATAGTCACGTTGCCTCGTTTCCCCCAAAAACTAAAGCCACTAATGCAATTTATTAGATGAATATCTTAGTACTAACGACGCAGATGTAAACCAACTTCTGCTGATTGAGGGCACAGCTGACATCAATGGATAAAGCCGCCTGAAGCGCAAGCGCCAAAAATCATGCGGGAACCGCGGTACCGTCAGAAAATGCATGAGGAAATTTGACGGTCCCGTTAATAGATTTTGTGACAAGGGCATGACAGGGGGACAGGTCATTCGTCAGGTTTCTGACAGACGATATGAGCGGGACATGAAAATTGGAAGCCCCTCCTGCATGCATATCCGCTGGTAAGGCCTGGCCCGGTTTTCACCATCGCACGCGGCGGCCGAGCACCCATCCAACGCCCAAGTCAAAATACTCAGTACACTGAGTGATTTCACTCACTATACTGAGTATTTTCTCAATTTGCTCAGGCTAGTTAAACAGCGTCACCTTATCGAGCAGAAAATCCTCCACGGTGCACGCCCCGGCCGCCGCCCCTCCCACGACGATCCGCTTGGCTCGCGGATACTTTTTTAGGAGCGTCGACATGCCGCTCTGGCCGGACTCTCCACCGCTTTTGACCTCGATGGCGCTCAGCGCATCATCCCTTCGCAGCACAAAGTCGACCTCTTTGACGCCCTCACGCCACCACATGACCTCAAAACCCTCTTCCGGCGCGCGCGCAAGCAGTCGTGCACCCACTGCCGATTCCACCAAATGACCCCGCCGCGCCGAATCCTCCAGCCATTCTGCTCGGCCCTTATCGCCGAGCGCCGTCATAAACGCCGTGTCATAAACCATGAGCCGCGGGGTGCTTCGGCGCTTTGCGAGCTCCTTGTCACTGAACTTGGGAATCGCCGTAACCAAACCGGCCTTGCCCAGCAGGTCCAAATACCCGGCGACCGTGACCGTGTTACCGGCATCCTGCAGCTGGCCTACCATTTTTGAATACGAAAGCTCCTGCCCCGAATAGCTCGCCGCGAGCCAAAAGAGCGCGCGCATCAGCGCCGGTTTGCGGATATTCTCCAACGAGAGAACATCGCGCGAGATCGCCGGCTCGACGATCGCATCTCGGATATAGTTTCGCCAACGGGCGTCATCGGAAACCAGCGGCGCCGCACCCGGATATCCACCGTGATAGAGATAGTCTTCAAAAGAAAAGCCAAAGGCCTCGCTGCACTCGCGATAGGACCAATGCGGCGACCGAATGAGCTCGTAACGGCCCATAAGGGATTCTTCCAAGCCCTTATGCAGCAGCAGCGACGACGATCCGGTCAAAATGACCTTGAGCGGCGTCCCCTCCCGGCGATCCCGGTCGTACAATCCCTTGACGACCGTGGACCAACTCTGCACCTTTTGAATCTCATCAACAACGAAAACGGCCGGGACCTTACCTCCAGACGTGAGGTTTCTTGCCTGTTGCCACTCGATTTGCAGCCAGCTGGCATCTGGATTCACAACATCGTCCGCATTGGCCACGTGACAGGGCATGTCTGCATGGTGCAACGCCTGCACGAACATGGTCGACTTTCCCGTTTGGCGGGGCCCGATTATAAATTGCATCAACGGATTATTCGTTTCCCGCATCCTCTGGGCTATCACGGCAACTTGATGGCGCTCAAACATGTCAATCTACCTCCTTGTTTCTTAAATACTCAGTATACTGAGTAAAATCACTCAGTATACTGAGTATTTTTAGAACCGGGAGATCGAACCCGCCAACTTAACTCCCTTCACCAGCGGGTTGCCGCCGCCCCCTCCGCGAGTCGAGTTTCTGGCTCTTCGTGCTCACTCGATATATAAAAACTGCCATAGCCATATCGAAAAACCGGTATAGCCGGTCCCATCATCGAACCATCGCGAATGGGCCACAGGATTTCGCGATGGTTCGCAAGCTTTCGCGGAGATTCGCGACAAATCGAGAACTGATACGCATCTTATTGTTCATATTCAAGGCCCCGACGTCTCAAAAGGTATACGCTTTGAAACAGTTAAGTTTCCCAGCGCCCCCAATCGAGATCAATCGTCACCACATTATTTCGTCAATCGTCACCACGCCGCAGATAGAATGCATAATCTTGGGACAAACACTTCTGATTAATTTGTCCCATGACCGTGCTTACTGGGCGAATTGGCTGCGGTAGAGTTCGGCGTAGAAGCCGTCTGCCGCCAGCAGCTCGTCGTGTGTGCCGCGCTCGATAATCTCGCCGTCTCGCATGACCAGGATGCAGTCGGCGTTGCGGATTGTCGAGAGGCGGTGCGCCACGACAAAGCTCGTGCGGCCGGCCATGAGCTCGTCGAATGCCGCCTGCACCTGTAGCTCGGTGCGGGTATCGATGCTCGAGGTTGCCTCGTCCAGCAGCAGAATCGCCGGGTCGGTGAGCATGACACGCGCGATGCACAGCAGCTGCTTTTGGCCCTGGCTAAACGTGCCGCCGTCCTCGCCGATCACCGTGTCGTAGCCCTGCGGCAGCTGCACGATAAACTTGTGCGCGTGCGCGCGCTTAGCCGCCTCGATAATCTGCTCGCGCGTGGCGTCGGGGCAACCGTAGGCAATGTTCTGGGCCACCGTGCCCTCGAACAGCCAGGTGTCCTGCAGCACCATGCCAAAGGCGCGGCGCAGGCTCTCACGCGTGTAGTCGCGCGAGGAGCGACCGTCGACCACGATGCGCCCGGCATCGATATCGTAAAAGCGCAGCAGCAGATTGATGAGCGTCGTCTTGCCGCAGCCCGTGGGACCGACCAGGGCAAACCGCATGCCGGGCTTGGCGTCGATGCAGATGTTCTGCAGCAGCTTGCGGTCGGGCACGTAGCTAAAGTCCACATGCTCAAAGGCGACCTCGCCCTGCGGAGCAGTGAGCTCAATGGCATCCACAGCGTCGGGCTCCTGCTCGCGCGCATCGAGCAGCGCAAACATGCGGCGGGCCGAGGCATAGGCCGTCTGGATCTGCGTAATGACGTTGGTGACCTCGTTGAACGGCTTGGTGTACTGGTTGGCGTAGGACAGGAAGATCTGCACGCCGCCCACCGTGAGCGCCGCGGGCACGCCCGTGATCACGCCCACGCAGCCGATCACGGCGACCACGGCGTAGATGATGTTGTTGATAAAGCGCGTGCCGGGGTTGGAAAGCGAACCCATAAACTGTGCGCGCTCGCCCGCCGTATAGAGCTCGGCGTTGAGGGCATCGAAGCGCTGCTGCGCATTTGGGCCGTAGGCAAACGCATCCACAAGCTTTTGCTCGCCCACGTACTCCTCGATATGGCCGCCGAGCTGACCCTGAATGCGCTGCTGAGCCGTAAAGCTCTTGTTGGAGAGCTTGGCGATGGCGCCGGCCGCAAAGATGGAGAGCGGCGTGACGAGCACCACCACGAGCGTCATGGTTAGGTTGATGGACAGCATAAACGCAAGCGTGCCCACGATAGTGATGACGCCGGTAAAGAGCTGGGTAAAGCCCTGCAGCAGGCCGTCGCCCACCTGGTCGACGTCGTTGACCACGCGGCTCATAAGGTCGCCGTGGGCATGGCTGTCGATAAAGCTGAGCGGCATGCGGCTGAGCTTGTCGCTCGCCTCCACGCGCATGTCGCGCACCGTCTCGTAGGACAGGCGGTTGACGCAATAGCCCTGCAGCCACTGGAAGGCCGCGGCACCAACCACGACCAGCGCGAGCTTGGTGACGAGCGGGAGCAGCGCGTCAAAGTCCACCTGTCCGGCGGCAACGATGAGGTCGATGCCTTCGCCGATGAGGATGGGCGTATAGAGTTGCAGAATCACCGAGATGGCGGCACTCACAAACGACGCCGTAAACGAAATGCGATGCGGGCGCACATAGCCCATCAGGCGACGGGTCACCGCGCCCACGGGATAGCGCTCGGGATCGCCGGGCTGGCGCGGGCCGTCGCCCAGGTCGTTAAGCTTATCGTTGCCGGACACATTGGCCGTCATCGTGGCGACCGAACCGGAAGAAGTATACGGGTTCATTTAGCAGCCCTCCTTTGCGCAGGTGGATGCGGGGGTGGATGGCGCGGGCGCGGGACACGGGCCGGACGCGGGCATCGCGCTCCCCTGCCCCTCGAGCTCCTCGCGGCGAAGCTGCGACTGGCAGATCTCGCGGTAGAGCTGGCAGTTCGCGTACAGCTCGTCGTGCGTGCCCAGGCCCGCGACCGAACCGTGGTCGAGCACGCAAATCATGTCGGCATCGCGCACGGTCGAGACGCGCTGGCTCACGATGACGGTGGTCAGCGGCAGCCCGCCCTCGGCGGCACCGCGCGCACTGCGCTCGCGAATGGCATGGCGAAGTGCCGCATCGGTCTTAAAATCGAGCGCCGAAGCGGAGTCGTCCATGATGAGAATCTGCGGCGAGCCCACCAGGGCGCGGGCAATGGTCAGGCGTTGGCGCTGGCCTCCACTGAAGTTCTTGCCGCCCGCCTCGACCGGGGCATCCAGGCCTTGCGGCTTGTTGCGCACGAATTCGCTCGCCTGCGCCATGTCGAGCGCAGCCCAGAGTTCCTCGTCGGTTGCCGACTCGTCACGCCAGGTCAGGTTGGAGCGGATGGTACCGCTCACCAGCGACGCACGCTGCGGAACGGTCGCGACCACATGGCGCAGCTGGTCAAGAGGCCAGGCGCGCACGTCGGTGCCCATCACACTCACGCTGCCCTCGCGCGCGTCGTACAGGCGCGGAATGAGCGAGACGAGCGTGGACTTGCCGCTACCCGTACCGCCGATAATGCCGAGCGTCTTGCCCAGTGGCAGCTCCAGGGTCACGTCGTTGACGGCGTTGACGGCGCCCGCGCCAAAGGAGAAGCTCGCGTGGTTAAAGCTGAGCGCGGGAACCTGGGCGGCGTTGCCCACCGCGCTTGCCTGGGGTAACGCGACCGGCTCGTTACCCTCGTCCGTAATGCT
Source organism: Collinsella sp. (assembly GCA_048298285.1). Lineage (GTDB taxonomy): Bacteria > Actinomycetota > Coriobacteriia > Coriobacteriales > Coriobacteriaceae > Collinsella. The sequence goes on along the minus strand of DBFCNY010000179.1, from coordinate 2,976 downwards.
CGGCACGCAATTGAGCACCTCGTTGATACGCGACGCGCTGGCGCTCGCTTTGGTAAAGACCACGACCAGATTGGCCACGTACACGATGGAGGTGAGGGTCTGCGTCATGTAGTTCACAAACGCCATGACCTGGCCCTGCGTGAGCTCACCCACGTTGACCTGGATGCCGCCCACCCACAGGATGGCGCACACGCCCAGGTTCATCACCAAAAACGTGACGGGGTTGAGGATCGACGAGAGCTTGCCCACCGCGATGGCGACATGCGCCTGATCGTCGGCGGCCTTCGCAAAGCGCTCGCGCTCGTGGTCTTCGCGCACAAAGGCGCGGACCACGCGGGCGCCCGAAAGGCCCTCGCGGCAGATAAGCGCGATACGGTCGAGCTTTGCCTGCAGCTGTTTGTAGTACGGGATGCAGCGCGCCATGACAAACCAGAACACCAGGCCGATGGCGGGCGTGCAGATCAAGAAGATGATGCCGAGCTTAAGGTCGATGGCGAGGGCCGCGACCATGGAACCCACCGCCAGGAAGGGCCAGCGAATGAGCATGCGCACGCCCAGCGCCACGGCCAGCTGCACCTGGTTGACGTCGTTGGTGATGCGCGTGATGAGCGACGGCGTGCCAAAGCGATCGAGCTCGGCATAGCTCAGCTTATTGATGTGCCCATAGAGCGCGCCGCGAATATCGGTGCCCATGCCCTGCGAGGTGAGCGCCGCCATCTTTTGGCAGACGAGCGTAAACGAGATGCCAATCACAGCCATGGCGCCAAGCAGCATACCGTAGTGGACGACGGCGTTCACATCGTGCGCGCCAATGCCCTTGTCGATCATCTGGGCAATCACGAGCGGCGTCAGCAGGTCAAAGATCACTTCGATCAACTTGCACGCAGGGCCGATCACCATATACCGGCGAAACTTACCACCAAAACGCCTGAGCAACTCAATCATAAAAAGGCGCTCCCTATCATCATTCACACTCAATTCGAATCATGATAGTACCGCCACCCCAAAAGAAGCGTAAACAACTCGTCATTTCTAACGGGATTCAGTTTTCAGAGGGGTATACGCGCACACCCAGCCAGTGTCGGGTCAACTAGCATGGTATATTTACATTAGTGCTACCAAGTTAGTCGCCGACCCTTGAAATGAGGTGCCGAGATGAACGACATTCTCGCAAGAAGAGCAAGACGAGCAACTGTGGGCATCGCCCTTTCCGCGGCACTTGTCGCGGGAATCGCCCCCGCAACGGCGATCGCGGCAGAAACCAGCTCCCCTGTCGATGCAGCTGCCCCGCAGACGGCAGCCGTGACCTCAAGCGAAACCGCGGCCACCGAAAAAGACAAAGCGTATGCGGCCATGCAGGAAGCGCTCAAAAACCTCGAAGCCGCAAAAAAGGCCGCGAGTTCCGAGAAAATTGCGCGCTTTAATAATGACATTGCCCGTTTTCAAAAGTACCGCGACGAGATGTTGGCGCAAGCCGCCGAATCGAAAGAATCCCTTCCTGCCATGCAAGCGGACATCGATGCAGCCCAAGCCAAATACGACGAGGCCGGCAACCGGGTAAGCGAGCTCCAGGCAAAATTAGACAACAAACTTGAGGTGCTTAAGGCACTCGAAGCACTCGGCGACGAGGAGCTTGTCAAAACTGTTAAACAGCAAATAAGGCAGTTGCAAAATGAGATCGTAGGGGCAAAAGCGTATGTAGATCATTGTGAAACGGAGCTTGACGAGTTCCAGCGCCGCCTCAAAAGTCAGGAAGGACGAGTTAATGACTGCGAACGTTCTGCAGAGAAATATAAAGCCCATATCGACCAGTTCATAGCCTGGCGAGATGCGCTCCTCGACAATTTGAAAAAAGCGCAAACGGCTTATGACGACGCCTGCAAGGCATACGAAGAGGCAAAAGCCGCGGCAGACAAGGCCACCTCGCCCGAGATAACGCAACCGACCGAGACAACGCCTCCCTCCGGCTCGGCACAACCGACCGAGACGACACAGCCCGCCAGCTCATCCGCGACCGGCAAAGACGCCGCACCGAGCTCCGCCAAGCAGGCGAACATGGGCGGCGGCAAGCAAGCAACTACGACCGCCGACAAGCTCGCAAACACGGGCGACACAACGCCAAGCGCAATCGCACTAGCAGGAATCGCCGCCATGGGGCTCGGAATAACCGCCACAGCCACACGCCGCCTCAAGAACTCAAAATAGCGGCCAACGGTTATTGTCTCCGCCAATCCACAACCCCAGAAACAAAAGAGGCCCGTTTCCCCAACCCAGGGAAACGGGCCTCTTTAACTGCAAAATCCAAGCAACAGCACCGCCGTCTCTTGAACCACGTAGCCATCAATGCCCAGGCAACGCCAGCAAGCAGCACAAAACACGGGATTCAATTCTGCAGCTTGCGCCGTTGAACTCCACGAGCCTGCCCGTGTAGACGAGCCTGTCCACGACAGCCGCCGCCATCTTGTCGTCGCCGAACACGGTCACCCACTTGCTGAACTCTATGTTGGCCGTGACGATCATGCTCTGCCTGCCCTCCGGCACCGACATCACCTGGAACAGCAGCCTCGCGCCCTCGATGTCCAGCGGCACGTAGCCCAGCTCGTCCAGGATGAGGAGTTCGCGGCGGGGGCGACGCTCTCCGGGCTGCTGCCGCGTATCTCGCGGCGTAGAAAGGAGTGAGTACCATGACCAGCGGAGAAGAAGATTTACCTCGCCGTGGCGGGCGGGCTTATTGCCGCGGGCATCGTATCGCGGGCATCGGCTTTATCGCCTCAGGCCGCGATCAGGCCGTGCTCACGACCCAAATCGACATGCGTGACAACACCATCGTGCTCGGCGGCGTCGAGGTGGACGAACCGATCGCGTCGAAAATGTTGGTGTAAGGGTGACACCCTAGCGCCCGTTTAACGAAAAACGGCCTTCGTCCTAGAATCTGAAATCACCACAACAACAGGTTCTAGGAAAGGACGAAGACCG
>DBFCNY010000178.1:0-5167 GCA_048298285.1 Collinsella sp. | reverse complement strand
GCCCGCCATCAACAAGATCGACCTGCCGTCGGCACACCCCGACGAGGTTAAGACCGAGATCGAGGATGATCTGGCGATTCCTGCCGACGATGCCGTATGCGTATCGGGCAAGACCGGCGAGGGCATCCACGACCTACTGGAGTCCATTGTCTTTTTGATTTCGCCGCCCAAGGGCGATGCGAACGCGCCGCTCAAAGCACTTATCCTGGATTCGTATTTTGATGAGTACCGCGGCGTCGTTGCCACGGTCCGCGTCTTTGACGGTTCCATCAAGAAGGGCGATACCCTGCGCATGATGCAGGCAGAAGGTGACTTCTTGGTCGACGGCGTGGGCGTCAAGCGTCCCGCCGAGACCCCGGTCGACGCACTGACGGTTGGCGAGGTGGGCTACGTGGTCACGGGCCTGAAGGATCCCGAGGCCGTGCACGTGGGCGATACCCTCACGTGGGCGTCGAATCCCTGCCCCGAGCCGCTTCCCGGCTACCGCGAGGCCAAGCCCATGGTCTATACGGGCCTGTTCCCGATCGACAACAAGGATTACGAGAACCTGCGCGACGCTCTCGATAAGCTGCATGTCAATGATCCGTCGTTGGTGTGGGAGCCCGAGACCTCGGTGGCGCTCGGCTTTGGTTTCCGCGTGGGCTTCTTGGGCCTGCTACATATGGAGGTCGTCAAGGAGCGCCTGGAGCGCGAGTTCAATCTGGATTTGATTGCCACGAGCCCTTCGGTGGACTATCACGTCTATAAGACCGACGGCGAGATGATTGATGTCCGCAGCCCGCAAGATCTGCCCGAGGCTACGCGCATCGAGCGCATCGAGGAGCCTTACCTCAAGGCCAAGATTATCTGCCCGCCCGAGTATACGGGTGCCGTCATGCAGCTCGCCATCGAGCACCGCGGCATTACGACCGACATGATCCATCTCACGAGCAAATCGGTCGAGATGCGCTTTGACATGCCGCTTGCCGAGCTCATCCTGGACTTCTTTGACCAGCTCAAGAGCCGTACCAAGGGCTATGCCTCGCTCGACTATGAGTTCAACGAGTATCGTCCCTCCGAGCTCGTCAAGCTCGATATTTTGCTTTCGGGCGACGAGGTGGACGCGCTTTCGTTTATCGTGCACAAGGACAAGGCCTATGGCCTGGCACGCGGTCTGTGCGACAAGCTCAAGGAGATTATCCCCCGCCAGCTGTTCGAGGTGCCTATTCAGGGCGCTATCGGCAACAAGATCATCGCCCGCTCCACCGTCAAGGCGCGCCGCAAGGACGTTTTGGCCAAGTGCTATGGTGGCGATATCTCGCGTAAGCGCAAGCTGCTCGAAAAGCAGAAAGAGGGCAAGAAGCGCATGAAGGCCATCGGCTCGGTCGAGGTTCCGCAGGAGGCCTTTATGGCGATCCTCAAGGTGGACGAGTAGGCCCATGGCGCTTTCTGAATACAGTACGCGGCTGCTGGGTGCCTATGCCGAGCAGCCGTTCCTTATGGCTCCCATGGCGGGCGTAACCGACCCCGCCTATCGCATCATGTGCCGTCGCCGTGGTGCCAATCTTGCCTATAGCGAGATGGTGAGCGTGGCAGGCCTTGCCTATGCCAGCAATAAGACGTGGCGTCTGGTGCTGCCGGCCGACGAGGAGCAGCAAATCTGCGTGCAGCTCTTTGGTTCCAAGCCCGATCAGTTTGCGAGTGCCGTCGCTGCCGTCGAGGAACGTGTGGGCGATCGCCTGTCTTTGATTGATATCAACATGGCGTGCCCAGCTCGCAAGGTTGTCACCAAGGGCGAGGGCTCGGCGCTTATGCGCACGCCAGAGCTGGCAGAGAAGATCGTCGAGGCGGCGGTGGGCGCGGCGCACGTGCCCGTGACCGTAAAGATCCGTAAGGGCTTTTATGCCGAGGACCGCAATGCCGCGACATTTGCTCAGATGCTTGAGGGTGCAGGGGCTGCCGCAGTCGCCGTGCATGGCCGCTGTGCCACGCAGCTCTATACGGGCCAGGCCGATTGGTCGGTCGTCGATGAGGTCGCAGATGCCGTCGAGATTCCCGTGATCGGTTCGGGCGACGTTTTCTCGGCCGAGGATGCCGCGGAGCATCTGCGCAACTCGGGTGCCAGCGCGGTGTTCATTGCGCGCGGTATCTATGGCAATCCCTGGGTGTTCGGCGATGCTCGCGCCCTTGCGCTCGATGGCGCGCCGGTGCCGGAGCGTAGCTCGGTCGAGCGACTGGATGCCCTGCGCGAGCATCTGACGCTCACGCACGAGCTGTTGCCGCTCATGTCGCGTGCCCGTACGTACGCGAGCTGGTATCTAAAGGGCATGCCCCATGCTGCGGCCTGGCGCGCTCAGGTGGTGCGTTGCTCCACATACGAGGAGTTCATGGCACTGGTCGATGATATCGAGCACGATGTGGTGGCCTGCGAGGCCGCACTTGCCGCCGGCGAGTCGGTGCCCGCTCATCCGCTGGAGGCCTAACGGTGGCCGTTACCGCGCTGTACGTGCATGTGCCGTTTTGCGCCCAAAAATGCCGGTACTGTGACTTTGACTCACGCAGTTTTGCTCCGTGCAACATGAGCGTTGCGCTCGATACCTATTTTGAGCAGTTGTATGCGCGCCTCGATGCCTTTGGCGACGCAGGCGCGCTTGCACAGATCCGCACCGTCTATGTTGGCGGCGGCACGCCGTCGCTGGCGGGGGAGCGTTTGGTAGAATTTGCCCGGCGTATCTCTGCGTGGTGCAAGCCTGTTGAGTTTACCTGCGAGGCCAATCCCGAATCGCTGACCGCAGAGCTTGCCACTGCGCTTGCCGGGGTGGGTGTCACGCGCGTCTCTCTGGGCGTGCAAACGCTCGATAACGCCGAACTTACCGCCATCGGCCGTATTCACGATGCCGATCGGGCGCTCGCTGCCATCGCGACGGTCAAGGACGCTGGGCTCGATGTGTCGTGCGACCTGATGTGCGGTCTTCCCGGGCAAACCGCCGTTAGTTGGCAGCGCACGCTCGATGGCGTGTTGGCGGCGGCGCCGCATCATGTGTCGGTGTACCCGCTCACGCTCGAGGAGGGCACGCCGCTCTACCGCATGGCGTGTCGCGACGAGTCGCTCGAGCCCGACGAGGATTTCCAGGCTGCATGCATGGACGCGGCGCGTGAGCGCCTGGGTGCGGCCGGCTATCACCCGTATGAGGTGGCAAGCTACGCGCTCGACGGCCATGAGTGTGCCCACAACATTGCCTATTGGACCGGACAGGGCTATCTGGGCTTGGGTCGCTCTGCCGCCGGCATGCTCGACGCCGAGGATTTCGATCGCTTGTCCGGGCTGTTTCCCGACGTGTCTACTCGCGGCGATGCGTATCGCGTGCGTCTGGTGCAACGTGACGATGACGCGACGGCGTTCGAGGCCGAATATCTCTCGCAGCGCGAGGCCGCGGCCGAAGACCTGATGCTTGCTTGTCGCATGACGCGCGGTGTCGCGTCCGACCTTTTGGTTCGCGCGGCTCGTGCCGTCCCGGCCGATGAGCTGGCAGCTGCCTGCGATCGCGCGCTCGAATTGGGTCTTGCCACGTGGGTGCCCGAGGCGCTCGGGGCCCATGAGGGATCCTTCACTTCGGCAGATGTCGTCGCAGACCGCGCCCGCTCCCGTTTAGCGCCGACACACCTAGGTTGGCTCGATGGAAATGTTCTGTTCGAGCTGTTTTGGGGTCTAGCATAGACCGCTCGGGTAGAATTACCGCAATATATACGCTGCTGTGAGCAGGAGGTTGCCGCGCATGGCGACGATGAACGAAAAAGATTACTACGAGATTTTGGGTGTCTCCAAGGACGCCACCTCGCGTGATATACAGAAAGCCTTCCAGCAAAAGGCCCGCAAGCTCCATCCGGACGTCAACAAAGAACCGGATGCCGAGGAAAAGTTCAAAGAGGTTTCCGAGGCCTATGCTGTGCTTTCGGACGAGCAGAAGCGTGCGCGCTACGACGCCATGCGCTCGGGCAATCCCTTTGCCGGCGCTCCCACGGCTTCGCCCTATGGCGGCGGTTACGCCGGCAGCGCGGGCTACGGCAATCCCTTTGAGGGCGGCTTTCCCTTTGGTGGCGCCTGGGGTCAGCCGCGTCGCGGGCAGGCTGCCTATAATCCCGAGAACGGCGCCAACGTGGTCGTCGATATTAAGCTCGACGCCAAGGAGGCCAAGGGCGGTGCCCGCAAGACCGTCCGCTATACGCGCTTCGATACCTGTGGTCACTGCGGCGGTTCGGGCTCTGTTTCGTCCGAGCATGCACATACCTGTCCGAGCTGCGGCGGTCGCGGCCACATCGATGTCGACCTGTCCTTTCTGTTTGGTGCCGGCACGTTCCAGTCTGTCTGCCCTGAGTGCGGTGGCTCCGGTAAGGTCGTCGCCGACCCCTGTCCCGATTGCGGCGGCAGCGGGCGAACCCGTGTGACCTCCGAGCAGACGATTGAGTTTCCCGCCGGCACGCACGATGGCGACGAGGTCCGTATTGGCGGCATGGGTCACGCCGGCACCAACGGCGCCTCTGGCGGTGATCTGGTCGGTCGGGCCCATGTTGAGGCCGAGCGCCTGGAAGGCAAGGCCCGTACCGGTTTTTACCTGATGGGCATCGTGGCGCCGTTTTTGGTGCTATCGGCCATCTCGGGCGTGTTCTCGGCCTTTGCCGTGATGTGCTTTATTCCGTTTGCCATGGGCCTGTTCATGGTGCTCTCGGACGGCGTGCTGCACCGCAGCCTGCTGTGGTGGAAGCGCGGCGCGATGCAGTTTGCCAACGGTTTTGCCAACGGATTTATGTTTGCGCTCGTGTCGGTTTGGTTTGCGAGCTGCTCGCAACGTGCCATGCTTTCGCCCTACGCAATGCAATAACATCAAACCCTCTGTTTGCGGCCGGCCCAGCTTGGGTATAGGACGCACTGTGACAATAATGAAAGTCGGAAGGATTCGGTCGTGTCGGAAAATAGGGATTACTACGAGGTGCTTGGCGTCGACAAGGATGCCGACGCGCGGACGATTAAGCGCGCGTTTCTAAAGAAGGCCCGTACCGTACACCCGGACGTTTCGGACGACCCCGAGGCCGAGGCTAAGTTCAAAGAGCTCAACGAGGCATATTCCGTTCTTTCCGATGAGCAGAAGCGTGCTAACTACGACCGTTACGGCACTGCCGACGGCCCCGG
>DBFCNY010000177.1:0-10291 GCA_048298285.1 Collinsella sp. | reverse complement strand
CTCCAGAACCTCGCAACCCTCGGCCTGGGCGCCGGCAATCTCGGCGTCCTGGGCCGTCATATCGCAGATGCGACGGCGGTAGACGATGCTCACCTTTTCGGCACCGCAGCGCACGGCAGAGCGCGCCACGTCCATGGCCACGTTGCCGCCGCCGATGACGCACACGCGCTGGCCGCTCAGGTCGGGCAGCTCGTCGTCTCCGATGGCGCGCAGCATCTTGACGGCCGACTCCACGCCGGGCACCTCTTCACCCGGAAGGCCGAGCTTCTTGTCGCTATGGGCACCGATGGCCAGGTAGACGGCATCGAACTCGTCGCGCAGGCGAGCGAGCTCCTCGCCGTTCACGGAGTGATCGAGCTCAACGTCGATGCCGGCGCTCAAGATCCAGTCGATCTCGGCCTGCAGGCGCTCGCGCGGCAGACGATAGCTGGGGATGCCGTAGCGCAGCATGCCGCCCAAGTGGTGGCGCTGCTCAAAAATGGTCACCTTGTGGCCCATCACGGCCAGGTAGTAGGCACAGGAAAGGCCAGCCGGGCCGCCGCCGATCACGGAGACGCGCTTACCGGTGTTGTCCACTACATGCGGCTTGTGGTCGTTGAGGTCACTGTGCTCAACGGCAAAACGCTTGAGGGCGAGGATGTTCATGGGGTCGTCGACCATGCCACGGCGGCAATGCATCTCGCAGGGATGCTCGCACACCAGGCCGCAAACGAGCGGCAGCGGGTTATTCTTGCGGATGACCTTGACGGCATCGGCATAGCGGCCGGCCTCGACGAGCGAAATGTAACCGGGAATGTCGACATGCGCCGGACAGCCCGAGACGCACGGGACGCGGGCCTCGCGGTCAAAGCCACAGGAGTGCTCGCGGATGTGGTGCTCAAAATCGTCACGGAAACCGCGGATAGCCGTAAGCGCCATGGCGCCGGCCTCGTAACCGATGGCGCAATCGCTCGAAAGATAGATGGTGCGGGCGGTGCGCTCGATCAGATTGAGCGTGGACTCGTCGGCGCGGCCCTCGAGCACATCGGCGAGCAGATCGCTCAGCGCGCTCAGGCCCACGCGGCAGGGCGTGCACTTGCCGCAGCTCTGGGTGGAGCACAGGTTGACGAGCGCTGCCGTAAACTCAACGGGACACGGGGCGAGCGAACTCACCGCCAGACGACGTCCGAGCGCATCGTGCAGGTCGTCCATGACGGCCTGAGCGTGGCTGCGTTCCATTACGTGCAGTCGAGCCATAAGATCCCCTCTCACATGGCAGCCCGGAGGCGAGGCCGGGCGAAATTGCTACACGCACAACACTGACCTAAAAAGTTGTGAGGTCTCCATACGGTTCGGCAGGCGGTATAAAATGTCACCCTCAGCGGTGAAATAGAACATTACCGCAGATAAATGCCATATTTGATAAAACGCGTTACCAAATTGCAATATTCAATGTGAAAAAGAGCGCCTTACTATTTTTCCTTTTTGATCCGTTTTCCTCCGTCTCCTTCGGATCACATGATCCCTTGGGAACGGAGGAAAACGGATCGTTTTTGGTGCAAAAGGGCCAGGTTTGTTTGCACCAATCTCACTTGCGCTAGATGAAGAGCTCGCATTCCTTCCGCGCGACGCAAACCTTGCTCAGCATCTGGGAAACAGCGGATAGTTTGTTGGAATCAAGCTTGCGAGCACCTCGCGGACATACGGCGATGCAGCGCATGCAGGAGATGCACGCCTCGCCAGCTGCTCGTTTGGGGTCACTCTTGTCGATAGCGCAAACGGGGCACGCCGCGGCGCATGCACCGCAGGAGACACAATCCTCTGTTGCCTCGGGTGCCATGCGGTGACCTCCGGCTTGTTTATAAGGACGATTGCCGGGGATAGAGGGCCCGGACGCATCCTCAGCCAACAGCTTTTGCTGAATTTGCTGCGCAAACTCTGCGAGCTGCGCCGCATCCTGCGCATCCGGTCGCCCAGCAGCAAACTGACGAGCAACGGAATGCTCAGCAATAGCAGAAACCGCTGCAACAACCCTAAATACGGCGCGCTTCGCAACGTCCTCCAGCTCTACGAGCGTGTCCTCAAACGCGCGGTTTCCGTATACGCAAACCAAAACAGCCCGAGCCCCGTTGCCGCGCACCATGCCCAACCGGTCAGCCACCACAGCCGGGATTCTACCGGCATACGCCGGCACAGAGATTACGGCCACGTCGTCCTCAGTCATCGAGACAGCGCTGAAATCTAGCCCGCTATCGGCCAGATCGACGGTAACGGTATTCTTGCCCAGTGCCCCGGCCACAAGGCCAGACACCTTCCGCGTTCCACCCGTCGGACTAAACACAATTTCGAATACGCTCATCGAGGCACCCTCCCCTACGCCTGGCAACGCGTCAAGCCGCTTTCACATCCAGCCAGAGTATACGGCGCATGGGATCCCCGTTTTGGTGCACCAAGCACCCCAATGCACCCACCCTACGCTGTCTGCCTCTTCGTTTTGTATAAATTACGGTACAGATTGTATATATTTACGGGATACCGCCGTGTTCTCCCGAGGTACCCCATCCTGGCCCGTGCAAAAAACGGAGTATTCTGCAACGTGACCGCGCCAGCAATACCCCGAGCGGGCAAACCTTTAGGGCGCTGCGTCATTTTGGGTTCCGACATGGCGAGAATGACGCGCCCCTGCTCCGGAAAACGACGAAATCTGACTCAGAACGCTCGCTAGGGATATCCGAAAGCCACCGTTGGCGACGTCAAATCATATGCAGACAACTCGAACTGCAGAATACTCCAAAAAATGCACGGCGCACCCCATGGGACCCATTGCCACATGGTAGGAAACAGGCCCACGGCATCCTCTAGATGCATTCCCGAGGAAATCACATTTGAACTAGCGATCGGATACGGCAAACAAAAAGGGCCCCGAGCGTAGTTGCTCGGGGCCCTTGGTTCACCTCGCTCTAGCGGGCGATGCGTATGTTACTTGCGCTTGCCGCCGCCGTCACCGGGGCGACGGGAGCTGCCGCCGCGCTTGCCGCCACGACTATTGCCATAGCTACCACGATTATCGCGACCGCCGGCACGGCCGCCGCGGGAGCCGGCCTGGTTGCCGCCACGCCCGCCACGATAGCCGCCACGACGCTCCTCGCGGGTATCGTCGTAGTTGCGCCAGTCATCGCGACGATCGCGGCTGGCACGCGGATCGCGGCGATCGCGCGACTCGTTAGAGCGGCCAGCACCGCTGCGGCTGCCATTGCCACGAGTGCCCTCGCGATGCTCGCCGCCACGGCCACCGCGCTCATCAAAGCGCTTGCCGCCACGGGACTCGCCGCCGCGAGTACCACGCTCGCCACGCGAACCGCGGCCCTCGCCGCCACGGCGCTCATCACGGCCGCCGCGCTCGCCATCGCGACCGGAACGACGACGATCGCCCGAACCACGCTTGCCGCCACGCGAGCCACGGCCCTCGTCCTCGCGCTCAACACGGCGACGACCGCCGCGGTCCTCGTCCTCGCGGCGACGGCGATGCGCCTCGCCCTGGAACTGCTTGGCACGGCGCTCGGCACGGTTGCCGCGCGGGGCCTGCTCAACGACACCAGCACCGCCGCGCTCCTCGGCAGCCACCTCGCGGGCCACGCTCTCCACGGCCTCGTCCACGCGAGCCTGAACGCCCTCGCGCACGCGGGTCTTGCCGCCGCGCTTGGGACGGCTCGGACGCTCACCGTCGCCGCGACGCTCGTCTCGACCGCGGTTGGAACGACCGGCCACATCACCGTAATCGTCGCCGTTGCGTTTGCCGTCGCGACGCGCCTGCTCAAGCTTCTTCTTGCTCTTGGACTTGCCGCGCTTGGTCTTCTTCACCTTAAAGGCCGCAGGATCGCGCTCGGGGTCAACCGCGGGCGGATTGGGGCCCACATGCAGGTCGCCGGCCTCGTAGATGTCGGCGGTCTTGTCCATGAGCTTCTCGATCTCGTAGAACTCATCGACATCCTGCTCGGTCACAAACGTGATGGCCCAGCCCAGCTCGCCGGCGCGGCCCGTACGGCCAATACGGTGGATGTAGTCGGTCGGCTCGGCCGGCACGTCAAAGTTCACGACGTAGCGCACGTCGCTGATGTCGATGCCGCGGGCGAGCACGTCGGTTGCCACCAACACGTCGACGGTACCGTCGCGGAAGGCCGAAAGGGCACGCTCGCGCTGAGCCTGGCTGCGGTTGCCGTGAATCGCGGCGGCCTTGATGCCCTTGCGCTCCAGACGACGGCAGCAGCTGTCGGCGCGGTGCTTGGTGCGCATAAAGACGATGGTGCGCTCCGGGCCCTCCTTCTTGAGGAACTCGGGCAGCAGATTGTTCTTGGCCTCGATGGACACCGGGAATACAAACTGGTCGACGGTGTCGGCGGTCGACGTGGCGGGCGCGATCTCCACGCGTGCCGGGTCGCTCACCAGGTCGGTGATCTCGCCCACGGCCTCCTCGTCGAGCGTGGCCGAGAACAGCAGCGTCTGACGCTCGGCCGGCGTCTCGCGCACAATGCGGCGGACGGCGGGCAAAAAGCCCATGTCGAGCATGCGGTCGGCCTCGTCCAGCACCAGCACCTTGACCTCGTCCAGGTGGCAGGCGCCCTGCTCGATCAGGTCAACCAGACGGCCCGGCGTAGCGACCAGGATGTCACAGCCGTACTTGAGCGCCGCGGTCTGCGGCTTGTAGCTCACGCCGCCCACGACGGTCACGGCGACATGGCCAGTGACGTCGGCAATCTTGCTCGCGACCTCGTCGATCTGCTGGGCAAGCTCGCGCGTGGGGGTGATGACGAGCATCAAGGGACCGCGACCGTTGCCCTCGGGCTTCTTGGCGCCGCGACGGCGGTTGCGACCGCAACGCTCGCGCACGGGCTTGGGCGGAGCGATGTGCTCCAGGTTGTTCATGGTCGGCAGCAAGAAGGCGGCCGTCTTGCCGGTGCCGGTCTGAGCAGCGGCAAGCAGGTCGCGGCCCTCGAGCACCACGGGGATCGAGCCAGCCTGGACAGGCGTGGGCGCCGTGTAGCCTAGGTTCTCGATAGCACGAAGCATCTCGTCCGAAAGGCCCAGCTCGTCAAAGGCGGGCAGGCTCTCGGTAGCGGACTCGACGGTCTGGGCAGCATTGGCCTCATCGGCGGCATCGAAGGCAGCCTGGGTCATGGCCTCGCGGGCCTCGTCCAGAATCTCGGCGTCCGTGACGTCGGATACAGAATTACGCATATGTTGTTGTTCCTTATCTGCACGCGCAATGGGCACGGCATGCGGCCGCGCGGGCGTGCTTGGTAGTGCGCTAATACATACAAAAACAGGTGCGCACAGAGAGGACGTTGCTCAGCACGCTGGCGATCGCTTTGGCAGCCCTATCACGCGCCGTCCAGACGCAGCAGCTCTAAGCGATGGAGCAGATTCGCCGCCGGTTAGTATACCCGCACTCCGTATGCCCCCACGTAAACCACAGATGACGAGGCGGACGGGGCGGGCCTGGCCGATTGTCTCAATCTGTAACAGATGCAGGGCAAAACCGGGTCCAAATGTTACAGAACAAGACAGAGGGGGATTTCCGTCCAGTCCAAACCAAATCTCTCAGTCTTCCTGCAATTTCGAACATGTGGCCTATAATGTTGCTTTGGTTACGCTGTATATTGCGCAGCCATTTAATACGTCGCCCACCGGGAGCCATTAATTCCTATCGCCATATTGGCTAGGAAGCAATCAAAGGAGGTATCCGTGGCAGCAGAGACGCCTTGCTCGGTCCTCTATAACGATATCCGCTCGTTCGGCGGTCTTAAACATCTCGAGATCGCCCGAATGCTCATCAATGGAAACTCTTATCTCGGCAGTACCCTGCTCGAGAAATGCTCTTCCAACCGCTCGTATCTCACCCGTTACATCGTCCATCGCAAGCCTGACCAGTGCGCGCCCGCCATCTACAGCGACTTTACCGTCACCACGCTCAACCTTTCCGCGGCAATCTGCAGCAAGCTCGGCGGCGGCGAGTCCGCCTATCGGGCAATCGCCGAGCACTATCGCGGTCCGGCCGCCAACGAAATGATGTCGGCTCTCGCCAGCTACAAGCTGGACAGCCGCCTATATGCAAATGCCCTCAATCGCATCGACAACTTTGACGGCAATGCCGTGCGTGAGAAAAGCACGCTTTACCTTATGCTCTTTGTGGCAACGGGGGCGCTCGCCGATCCCGTTCAGGGCGTGGCCACCGTCGAGCGCTTTTGCGACAGCAAGACGGGTGGGCACTTTGGCACCACCGAAACTACCGTCGGACGTGGCTTTATGGGCAGTCTGGATCAGCCGCACACCGTCGCTCCCAACCTCGGTCTGCTCAGGACACATGCCGACAACTGCGTCGACATGCAAATCCATCCCCTCACACGCGATCCGCGTGGCACGGTAATTGGATCCTTGCCCAAAACCTCGCCCAGCATCACCGATGTGGGCGCCGACGCATCGCGCGAACATCTTCGCATTTGGCTTGAGGGTGAGCACTGGTACGCCCAGGGCCTTGGATCGACCAACGGCACGGTGCTCGAATCGGGCGCGGGCGACGGCGATATTGTGATTGAGCCGCCGCGCGACCAACGCGAGCCCGGCAAGATCTATCCCCCAGTGGAAATCGAAAACAGCGACAGGCTCCATCTGGGTCTCTACACGACATTCCTTGTCATTGTGGACTAGCGCGGACGGCGATCGAAAGACGGTCGCCGTCCGTCTTTCGTCTTCTACCTTCTGCGTCGTAAACGACAATGCTCAGCGGTATACGTGGGCAGTGCGGCTATCATGGTACTTTACCGATATCCGCACTGCTCACGTATACGTGCGGCAACCCATGCCAGACAAAGGAACGCCATGGATACTACCGATAGCGCCTATGGCGACAAACTCATCCGTCTCGATACGTTCGATACCGCCGTGGCGGTCGACCCCAGCGCCGAGGACGACGCCAAGCGTCGGTTTATGACGCTTATTCTCCAGACGGCCCACCGCAACAACGGCAACATCGGGCACGTGCTGCGCGCGACCAACACGAGCGGCGAGGTCTTTGCCGTCAAGCTACTCAAGGACAACGCCATCCTTTCCGGCCAAGCCCCCGACCGCTCCGCCGAGCAATCGGCAGCGCACCTGGCCAGCACCGCCGCGCTGTTCGAGGAGTACCGTCATCTGTGTACCGTCTCGCACCTGCGCGGATTTCCGCGCGTCTATGGCTACGGATCGTGCGAGGATGACCCTCTCATCCTCATGGAGTGGGTCGAGGGCACCTCGCTCAAGCAGGCGCTGCCCCTGCTTCCGCACGACGCCTCGGGCGGGCTGACCACCCAGATGGTCGCCGCCGTCGGAAACGCCGTGCTTCGTGCACTCTTGATGACCCAAGGCCTCGTGAATCCGGTCATCCATCGCGACCTGTCGCCTGCCAATATCATGTTCCGCACCACCAGCCGAACACTCGAGCAGCAGATTGCCGATTGTTCCTTTGACCCCTGCCTCATCGACATGGGCTCCGCGACCATGGCTCTCGGCGACGACACGATCACCCGGCGCGCCGACATCTGGCGCTTTGCCACACCCGCATACGCCGCGCCCGAGATGCTCACGCAGGATATCGAAGGCATCGCGGCCCTTCGCCGTTCGCCCGCGATCGACGTCTATGCGCTTTCGAGCATTCTGTACCAGCTCTACAGCGGTCGCAAACCGTTTGACTTTGAGTCGACGGACGCCGCTGCAACCGGCTCGTTCTATCTCGTAAAGACCAAGACCAAGCCGGCGCCGCTCGAGCCGCGCTGCGAGGGCGATGAAGCGCTCGTCCAAATCATCATGAAGGGTCTCTCAGTCGAGCAGTGCGATCGTCCCACCGAGCAGCAGATGCTCGAGGTGCTCTCGGCATACCTCACCGATGCCGAATCCGAGGGCCGCGAAGGCACAGGAGACGAGGCCGCGATTGATATCGATTCTGGCACGCACCTTAAGGTCGACGTCGCCGGCGAGCGCGCGAGAGAGATCCTGGAGCAGGCCCGGCACGATGCCATGACCCGCCGCCGCTTTATTATCGGTGGCGTCGTTGCAGCCGTTGCGGGGCTCAGCGTCATTGGGGCGGCGACCCATGGCTTTGGCATCCCCGACTACCTGGACGGCATCCGCGGTTCGCTTGACGACTACACTTGGGATCAGCTGCAGGAGATTTCGCTCAAGATTAAGGCCGCCGAGACCCGTAGCGAGGCACGCGAGATTGCCAAGCGCTATCACCTGCTCGATGCCGATGGGCATATCCCCTATCCGTGTACCAAGCGTATCACGCTCACCAACGGGCTGCAGGTTGGCGCGCAGCTTGTGGGCATCCGCCACGATGAGCTTCTGGACGGGACGGGCAAGGCCGGGCTGACGTTTATGTTCGACGCGGGTATTGCCGAGCGCAACGCTGCGGCTGAACCGCCGAGCGCCGGCTGGGCAGATTGCGAGCTGCGGGAGTGGCTCAACGGCGACGGCCTTAAGCTGCTGCCCAACGAGTTGCGCGCACTCATTAAAGGGGTCAAGAAGGTCTCGAACAATGTGGGCGCCGCCAACAGCGCATCGTGCCTGAGCGAGTTGCCCGCAACCCTTTGGCTGCCCGCCATGGTCGAGCTGTGCGGTACGCAACCGCCCGATTCGTTTACCGAGGACTATCACTACCTGGCAGACATCTACAACGGCGAGGGCAAGGAGTATCAGCTCTTCCGCGAGCTCAAGGTAAGTCCGTATACCACGAACGAGACGTTGGTTCGCCAGTGGAAAGGCAAGGACACCTGTTGGTGGGAACGAACGGCGAGTCCTGACACATCGGAGAGCGAAGGCACACTCTATATGAACCGCGTGGGACACGACGGCGACGTCTTTACGTACGCAACGCCTGCGGAAAAGCCAAACAAGCGAACCTGCGTGATCCCCGGATTTTGCATCTAGGGAGCGGGCGCCTTGCCGCGGCGGGCGCTCCCCCGACAATCTGTCTCGATCTGTAACATCTAGAACCCAAAAATCGGTCTAGTTGTTACAGATTGAGATCTTGAGTTGTGGCTCGGCGGAATGTCTCGATCTGTAACAATTAGGGTCCAAAAAACGCTCCAGATGTTACAGAACAAGACATTTGAGTTGACCCCGGACGGTTTGTCTCGATCTGTAACGTTTAGAGGTCGTATTTCCCGCCAGATGTTACAGATTGAGACGCTAGCCTGCCGAGAGCTTCGCCTCATAAATGTGACTCAAATGTGTCGATATTTCCTCGCCAATGTTGCGCAACAGGAACCCTTTCGGCGGTCGTAACGTACGAATTGTCATAGGTACCCCTTCAACGATTGGGAGAAGAAATGGCAAAGTACGCACCTAAACACTTGGAACCCTCAGGCGGCGCCGAGCCCCGTCATGCATTCGCGGGTCACAAGACCGCGCGACTCGCCGTCACCGCAGCCACCACCATCGCAATGACTGGTTCGTCGTTGCTCGCCCCGTTCTCGGCATTTGCCAACGATGCGAACGACACCACGGCACAGGACGCAATCATGTCCCCGCTCGCCGTCCACGCCGGCGAGGCGGCAGGCTCCGCAGTAAAGACGAACGCCCAGAAGATTGCCGACTTGCAGGCCGCAATCGACGCCGCAAAGGCTGCCGAGGCAGAAGCCAAGTCCGACTACGACACGGCGGTCGCCCCCTATACCAAAAAGCAGACGGCCCGCGACAACGCACAGACCGCCTACGACGCTTCCGTCTCCGACAATTCGCAGACAGAGACCGCCGCGCGCGCCGAATACGCCCGCCAACTCGATGAAAGCGTCAAGGCGGCCGACAGCGCCAGTGCCACGCTAAAGGATGCCCAGAGCAAGCTCGACATGGCCAAGGCCGATGCCGAGGACAAGACGAAGGCACTCGACTCCGCAAAGCAGGCGGCAGCCGACGCGCAGACCAAGCTTGAGGAAGCCCAGAAGGCAGCCGCCAACGCAACGCCGGAGGAAATCAAGGTCGCCGAGCAGGCTGCCGCAGATGCGCAGGCCGCTCTGGACCAGGCAAAGGCCGCAAAGTCCGCTGCCGACTCCGCGCTCGCCGATGCCCAGCAGGCCCAAAGCGCCGCACAGAGCGCTTACGACGAGGCGGCAGGCGTGCTGGCTTCTGCCCAGCAGGCAAAGACCGCCGCAGATGGTAAGGCGGCTGAGGCACAGGCGGCATACGACAGCGCACAAGCCGATTTGGCGGCCGCAAAGGCAGGCGCCGCTGGGCCGGAGTATGATGCCGCCCAGGCAAAGGTCGATGCTGCCCAAAGCGC
>DBFCNY010000176.1:0-2388 GCA_048298285.1 Collinsella sp. | reverse complement strand
GCCAAGAGCCCTTACTAGAGGCAGGCCTCGGCGATGCGCTTTTTGAGTTCGTCGATGCCGGTGCCGGTTTGGGAGCTTGTGATGATTACGTTCTCGGCCGGGACGTTGAGCTGCTTTTTGATGGCTGCTGCCTGGCGGGCCTGCTGGGTGCGGCTGAGTTTGTCTGCCTTGGTGAGGCAGACGATAAAGTTGAACTCGTTGCCCTGAAGGTAGTCGATCATGTCATGGTCGAGTTTGCTCGGGTCGTGACGAATATCCACCAGCGACACGACCAGGTTAAAGCTGCGCTCGGAGTCGAAGAAGTCGCCGATAAGTTCTGCCCAGCGGTCACGCTCGGCCTTGGAACGACGGGCGAAACCATAACCCGGCAGGTCGACGAAGTGCACGTCGTCAGCCTCAAAGAAGTTGATGTTGCTCGTCTTGCCCGGTGTGCTCGAGACCTTGACGAGGTTCTTGCGGCCAAAAAGCTTGTTCATGATCGACGACTTGCCCACGTTGGAGCGGCCGACGAAGCTCACCTCGGGGCAGGCGGACTCGGGAATCTGCGAAACCTTGCCATAGCTGGCAACGAACTTGGCAAGCTGGTAGTTAATGGAATCGGCCATGGACACTCCTTGGTCGTAGGTTCTTACAAAAGAGCGCGCTAATAAATAGCAGCGATACGGCGAACGATATCGAGCGTAATGCCACTCGCGGTACGGGCATACTCGAACAGGTCGAACTCGCGGTCGCAAATCGCATCGTACGCCTCGTCACAATTATCGCTGATAGCGCGCAGCACCAGGCAATCGACACCATTTTTAGTTGCGACATGAGCAATCGCCGCGCCCTCCATGCCGACACAATCGGCGTGCGTCGCCTCGATAGCGTCGTTGCGCATGGCGGCGCCCGTCACAAAGCGGTTGCCCGTGGCAATCGTGCCGACCAGGAATTGTTTGGCTCCCTCGTTCGAAGCGGCTGCATTTGTCGAAGCGTTGACAAAGCCACGCTCAGAAAGCACATCGGCAGCAATATCGACCAGCGCAGGCGTCGAGCCAAACTCCTCGAGCCCCGGTGCAGACTCGGCGATAAGCGCGGTATCGGTATCCAGATAGCGCAGGCGTTTGCCGATGACCACGTCGTCGATATGGAGCTTGGGGTTCAAACCGCCCGCGATACCCGAAAGCACAACTGCCTGCGGAGCATACTTGCTAATGAGGTGCTGTGTTGCGGCGGCAGCGTTTACCGTGCCCATGCCCGCCGTCGTGGCAACAATCGACAGACCGTCGAGCCCGCCGGTCACAACGTTCAAGCCCGCCTCCTGTACCATGCAAACGTTACTCAACTCTTCCTTAATCTGCATGATCTCTTTTTCGAGTGCACCGATAATCGCGATGGTAGCCATGCCATTCCCCAAACCTATACGTAATTCTCAACCACGGTATGGTACCAGCATTTTGTTTGACCTCGTCAAACGAACACGCTAGGCCAGCGCAGCTCGCGTATCAAACAGAGCCTTTGCAATCGCAGCCGTGACCTCGTTCAAGCGGTCGCTCCACGGCATCGATGTCATGATGCTCATGACATAGGTACGGCCATCGATGTCGATAAGGCCCGCATCGCATGTCGAATAGCAACCATCCTCGCTAATCCAGCCTGCCTTGTTGCGCACCAAGGCTTGGTCGTCCGCAATACCGTCACGGATAAACGAGCGCGATGTTGATGACAGCAGTTCAGATAACCACTGGGAGGTCTCACTGCCACAGCTCAGATACTCGCTCATCTCGCGCCACAACTTGGCCGAGGTTCGCGGGCAATAAGTGGGAAAATCACTCATCGGATCGAGTGCGGTATCGTAATCGACGCCAAGACCGACAATCCAATCCTCGTAACCGACACGGTCAAACGCCGCACGCAACGCGATAAACGAATCGTTGTCCGAATTAACGACCGCGGCCTCGATCAGGTCGCGCACCGTCTGCCAGCCCATGTTGTAGCCGCCATAGGTGCCAAGGGAATCATCGAGTGAGACCTGGCCCGTCTCGACCAGGGATTCGCAGATGTACAACGCATAGAGTGCCTTATAACTGCTCGCACCGTACACCTCGGCGTCCGCGTCATACGTCACGCCCTTGCCGCTCGTCAGATCGTAAAACACCACGCCCACATCGCCCAGCTCCTGCGCCTGACTCAGGGCATCTTGGAGCGCGGCGAGGCTCTCATCCTCCAGGGCGGGGATCTGGTCATCAACCAGTGAGAAGGTCTGCACGGTATCGCCTGAGGGAATATCGTTAAAGTCCGCCTTCGAAAGCCTCGTCTTGAGGCTCGCTGTCGACAGGGTTTGGCTTGCGGTGGCTTTAGATTCAGAGACCTTTTTGTTTTGCATCTGTACCGTTGACGCATCTGAGT
>DBFCNY010000175.1:0-1651 GCA_048298285.1 Collinsella sp. | reverse complement strand
GCCTCGACATGGCTCTCGCAGCGACGGGCATACACCTTGTTCTCAGTTTCAATCATTCGTTACTCCACCTCGCTCTGAGCGGTCTCGGTACCGAACACAGCGCGGTACATCGGCGTCGCGTGAAGTTCCTCGGTGCTCTGCTCGAGCACGATGCCGGTCGCGGTCTCCACACCGTGCACGAGGGGCAGCGGGGTGGCGATGCCAAACCACAAGATCATGACAGCCAGGATGATTTCGGGGATAAGCATGAGCGCCGGGGCCTCATGCTTATCCATGCCCTGGGGCGCATGGCCGAATACCGACTTGAGTGCGATGCGGGTGAGCGCGGAGATGGCCACGGTAAGACCGAGGGCGACCACGACGACCAGCCACATGGGACCGGCGGTAACACCGGCGACAAAAGTCAGGAACTCGGAGATAAACATGCCAAAGGGCGGGAAGGCACCAAGACCGAGCAGCGCCAGGACGGCGAGCGCGGCGGTTGCGGGGGCAACCTCGACGACGCCCTGGATCTTGGCCAGGCTACGCGTGCCAAAGGCATGCTGGATGTTGCCGGACACGCAGAAGGCAAGCGTCTTGGTAAAGCCGTGGAACACGCAGTGCAGCAGGGCCGCGGCGATACCCAGCGGGCCACCGATACCCAAGCACAGGGCGATAACGCCCACGTTCTCCACAGACGAGTACGCAAAGCGGCGCTTGAGATCGTCCTGGCGAAACATCGAAAGTGCCGCCACCAAAATGGACAGCGTGCCGACGATCAGCAGCAAAAGTTGAGGATACTCGGCGCCCACGGCCTGGATGGTAAAGCCGTAGAAGCGCATGATCACGAGCATGGCGCACTTAAGCAGCACGCCCGAAAGCAGGGCCGAGACAGGGCTCGGGGCCTGGGAGTGGGCATCGGGCAGCCAAGTGTGCATGGGGAACAGACCGGCCTTGGTGCCAAAGCCGATCACGATAAACGCAAAGGCGAGGCGCATGAGCGTCGGGTCGAACTGGTCGGCATACGGCAGCACGCACGACAGGAATGCGGCCTCGTGGGCGTTGGGAATCACGTCGGCGGCGTTGGCGTAGATCAGCAGCGTACCGAACAGACCAAAGGCCACGCCGGCGGTGCAGACCATCGCATACTTCCAAGAAGCCTCGAGGGCCGTCTTGTTCTTGTAGATACCCACGAGGAACACGGTGGAAAGCGTGGTTGCCTCCACGGCGGCCCACGTGAGGATCATGTTGTTGGACAGGCACGCGAGCAGCATGGTGAACACAAACAGGCTAAACAGCGCAAAATACTGCTTGGCGCGCTCGGCGGGCATGGAGCCCTCCTCGATATCGGCCTTTACATAGGGCAGCGAGAACAGCCCCGTAAGAAAACCGATAAAGCCGATGAGCAGCACAAAGATGGCACCCAGCGAATCGAGGTGAAACCACAGGCCAAAAGCGCTCGCAGCGTCGCCGCTCATAAGGACGTCACCGGCCGTCATTATCGACAGCACCAGGACGGCTGCGACGGAGACCAGGTTGAGACCGGCAAACACGTTATAGGACGTGTTCTTGGGCAAAAACGCCATGACCAGCGAGAACACCAAAGGAGTCGCGAGCAGGGCGAGAATCAACGTTTCCATGGACTACCCCCTCAGCTCGGACAGGTCGCGCG
>DBFCNY010000174.1:0-10858 GCA_048298285.1 Collinsella sp. | reverse complement strand
ATAATCTCAAATCTCTGCATTTCATTTGATTTTAGATTCTAAAAATTCTGCGTCTCATCGATAATCAAGCGTATAAAACTTTGCATTTCATTTGATGACACTGAGGGGAGAGCCTATGCTGCGCAGGAAAATAGCGGCAGAGCTGGAGCGTTGGCTGAAGTCTTCCGAGCAAAAGGCCTTGTTCATTACGGGTTCTCGCCAGATTGGCAAAAGCTATTCGATTCGCGCATTTGGCAAAGCCAACCATGCAACCTACATCGAGCTTAACCTCATGGAAAATCGCCAGGCAAAAGATGCTCTTCTCGAGGCGCGGGATGCCGATGATTTCATCAGCAGGGTGACGCTTCTTTCGGGAAAGTCGATTGCACCAGGCAAAACGCTCGTGTTTATCGATGAGGTCCAAGAGGCCCCCGACATCATGACGATGGCAAAGTTCCTTGTTGAGGACGGGAGGTGCCGTTGGGCGTTTTCGGGGTCAATGCTCGGGACCCAGCTCAAGGGCGTCAGGTCCTATCCCGTGGGGTATGTCCACGAGCTTAGGATGTTCCCGCTCGATTTTGAGGAGTTTTGCTGGGCAATCGGGGTGAGCGAGGGGGCTCGTCAAACGATACGTGACGCGTGTATCAGCGAGAGGCCCATTCCTGATTACATTCATGACGCGATGATGGCAAACTTCAGGACCTATACCGTTGTCGGCGGAATGCCGGAGGTTGTGCAGCGTTTCCTTGACACGCAGGGCGACCTTGCCTCTGTTCGTCGGCTACAGTCAGAGCTCAACGAACAGTACCGGCGGGATATCTCCAAGTATGCAAACGGGCGAGCCCTGCAGGTGCAGAGCATCTACGATCAGCTCCCTATTATGCTCGAGGGCGAAAACAAGCGCTTCGTGCTCAATTCCATTGACCCCAAGGCTTACTACGAGAAGTATCAGCGAGATTTTGTATGGCTTGTCGATGCCGGCGTTGCTCTCAAAGCCGATATCGTAACCGAGCCAAAATCGCCCCTGCTCAAGACGGCGCGGCCATCGCAGTTCAAGCTATATCAATCGGATACGGGCATGTTGATGGCGCGCTACCCCGTTGGAGTCGCCCAAGCGGCGTATCTTGATAGCAAGGAGCCCAATCTGGGCGGCATTTACGAAAACGTGGTGGCCCAGCAGCTGGCTGCCCAAAATCGCCAGCTTTACTACTATCAGACAAAAAAGCGCGGTGAAGTGGACTTTGCGGTCGATGGACCGGATGGGACGGCTGTTCCGATCGAGGTTAAATCGGGCTCCTATTACCACGCGCACGCTGCGCTCGGTCATGTGCTTGATACGGCTGAATATGGCGTAAGGCTCGGGATTGTTTTCTCGAGAGGCAACGTTGAGCGCAACGGAGCGGTTCTCTATTTGCCTCTATATGCGACCTGGGCCCTTTCGGATGTTTTGGGCGACTCCTGTGCCAAGGGGATTAAGCTGGAGGTCAAGCCGGTCTAGGGCCAGTCCCTTTGTCACATTCATGAGTGTGGATTTTCTCCCGTATAGAGCGCACTTGAACGCTCAAAGTGGGAGAAAATCTACGCTCGATTTATGCCGTGGGCGCGGTTCGTGCGCCCACGAACCTACAGCTGCTCGAGCATAGCGGTGCAACCGGCGAGCACATCGCGGTAGGTGGCATCGAAATTGCCGGTGTACCAGGGGTCGGCCACGTCGCCGGGACACTCGGTCCAATCGAGCAAGCGCGTAATCTTTCCGTCGGGGCCTGCGTCGCCAAAGATGCGACGCAGGCCCCGCGCGTTCTCAGCATCCATATAGACAATGTGATCCCAGTCGCCATACTCCGCGCGACGCACCTGGCGGGCACGGTGCGCAACGACGGGAATCCCGACTTCGCGCAGCTTGGCGACCGTGCCATGATGCGGCGGGTTGCCGATCTCCTCAGTTGAGGTCGCAGCGGAGTCAATGACAAACTCGCCCGCGCGCCCGGCGCGCCGCACCAGCTCGGTAAACACGGACTCAACCATCGTCGAGCGACAGATATTGCCGTGACAGATAAACAGTACGCGTTGCATATGCGGTTTCCTTTCGATCACCATAATCAAGCTCGAGTATCGTATCTGCGCCTACGCCTGCGCCCGCTTGCGCTCCCAACGTGCCAACTTAATCGTCACCAGCGTGAGTGCCCAGGCCACAAGCGAGAACGCGGCGCCCACGGCGCCCACGTGCGCAATGCCAACGCTGCTTACCACGGCGCCGCCCACTGCGGTGCCAAACGAGATGCCGACGTTAAACGCCATGGGCTCCACCGAACTTGCGAGTACCATCGACTTGGGATGGCGGCTGCGTGCCACGTCCATAAAGTGCGTGATGCACGACACCGAGAACAGGTACATGAGCAGCGCCAAGCTAAAGACAAAGACCAGCGCGAGCGGCATGGTGCCGCCCACAGCAAACAGCCCGAGTAACGCCGCAGCTTGCAGCACAAACGTCACAAGCAGCGCTTTCATGCCAAAGCGCGCATCGATCCATCCGCCCAGGATGTTCGAGATCAGGCAGAATACGCCGTAGGCCATAAGCGTGGTACTGGCTTCGACCGTGCCCATGCCCAACACCTGCTCTAGATAAGGCGTCACATAGCCGTAGAACACATAGACCGACCCCACACCAAACAAAAAGATGAGCATGCCGGTGATGATGCTCGGCTCGCGCAGAAGCCCCGCCTGCTCGCGGAAGGTGGCGGGCTCATCGGTCTGACCGGCGCGCGGCATAAACGCCACGAGCGCTCCGCAGATTAGAACGGCAAAGGTAAGCGTGCCGTACATGGCTACGTGCCAGTCGAGCGTGTCGGCCACAAACTTGCCGATTGAAGTGACAAAGACCATTGCCACGGAAAACGCACCATATACCACCGAGATGGCAAGCGAAGTTTGCTGCGGGGACAGCAGCTCGGGGATGTACGTCACACCCACGGCGAGCAGTGCGCCCGAGACGGAGCCCAGGACAATGCGCGAGATAAACAGCACCTGGAAGTTGGGCGCCAACGCCATGACCAGGTTGCCGAGCACAAAGACGATGCTGTAACACACGAGCAGCTGGTAGCGGCGGAATCGCCCCGTGCTGAGCGCAAGCACCGGCGTCGCGATGGCGTAGACGAGCGCAAACACGCTAATAAGTTGGCCCGCAGTGGCAAGCGATATGCCGAGTTCCGTCGCCAAGTCGCTTTCGATGCCGATGACCACGAATTCGGAGCAGCCGAGCGAGAATCCCAACAGTACGAGCAGCGCCAGGCAGAGCTTGGTGCGCGCGGGGGAGAGCGCGGCGGCGGTTGACTTGCTTTTAGGCGTGGTTGCGGCGGTCAAGGTTGTCACTCCAATGTCGCATGAATAAGCGGGATTCAATCCCTGCAACTCTAACAGAATGTGACAAAGGGACAGCCCCTTTGTCACATTGCGCTGCCAGCCAGTCGCCCAAACCATCACAACATTCGGCGAAAATCTCGAAATCGAGGAAAAGCGTCGAATGTTGTGATGGTTTTCCTGTCTGTGCCGGCGAGCTCCAGCGCCGTCTGGGGGTATAAGGCTAGCAAGTGTTTATTTGCGAGGCCTAAGGGGCGCCCCGTATGGATATCGATAACTTTGAATGGTGGTATAGCGAGGGCGAGGCTCCGGACGAGGAGTGGGACGAGCCCGCGCCGCGTGACGTGTCGAGCGACGAGGACGAGACCGGCAACGATGCCGCTGTCGAGCCTGACGCCGCCTCCGATGCCGCCGAACCCCTAACCTTTGAACAGGCCTGGGCCCAGGCCGAGGCCGATGAGGCTAAGGCCGATGCCACGGCCACGCTGGGTGAGCCGGCGGACATGTCCATCTCGCCGGCCAAGACCCCGCAGCCGCGCCATAACATCGACCCCGGCAGCACGGCATCCTTCAGCATACTCGACGTGCCCGCGCAGGGTGCTCAGGCGCCTGCGCCCACGCATCGCCCCGACCTGGCTCGCGAGGAAGACGCGGGCCGCCGCTCCCCGCTCGGTCCCATCCTCATCGCCTTCATGGCCGGCGTCATCGCTTGCTCGGCGATCGGAAATGTCTGGAGCCATGTGGAGCAACAGCGCAAAGATGCCGCCAAGGTCGAGATGTCTGTCGAGCAATCGCTCAGCCGCACGCGCTCGGTGCATGTGTCGGTCGAGGTCAAGGACGGTGCGACATGGGACACCGCCCGCGGCGACAGCCAGATGCTCATCCATATCGTGGGCCGCACACTCAGGGGGCAGGCGATTGACGAGTATCAATATGTCAACTCCGCTGGCGACGGCATCGAACTCAAGCCCGGCGACTACGAGCTCACGGTCGACGAGCCGCCCGTCGCCACCGATGGCACGCGCTTCCGCGCCTCAAAGCGCATGGTTCCCGTGAGCTTTAACTCGCAGGCGCCCGATACGGTCGACAGCACGCCGCAGGGCGGGTTCGACCTTTACGCAATCGCTCAATAACTGCGCCTGCCGCTTCTCCTTGCCGCCAAGAGTGGCACAATAGCCCTCGATACTATTGTTTACTTTTGGAGGAAGTAGCATGTCTACCGTCACCACCATCAAGCGCGGCGGCCTCACC
Organism: Collinsella sp.; assembly: GCA_048298285.1. Lineage (GTDB taxonomy): Bacteria > Actinomycetota > Coriobacteriia > Coriobacteriales > Coriobacteriaceae > Collinsella. Next base: position 6,271 of record DBFCNY010000174.1, on the reverse strand, counting down.
GCGGCCATCGATTCCATGGGAGCCCAGCTCACGAGCCTGGCCCTCGACGGCAACGAGTATCTGTGGCAGGGCGACCCCGCCTTTTGGGGCAAGCATGCGCCCATTCTGTTCCCCATCGTGGGCTCACTGCGCAACAACACGGCGACGTCTGCGGCTGGCACCTGCGAGATGCCGCGCCACGGACTCGCGCGCATCGTCGAGCACAAGTTGGTCGAGGTCTCCGAGGACGGCTCCTCGGTAACGTACGAGATTACCGATACGCCCGAGTCGCTCAAGGCGTTCCCGTTCCACTTTAAGCTCAACATGACCTATGCCTTGACCGGCGACGCCACCCTCACGCAGACCTTTGCCGTCACCAACACCGGCGACGTGGACCTGCCGTTCTCGGTGGGCGGCCACCCCGCATTTAACGTGCCCGCCCCCGGTGCCGAGGACGAGGCGTTCGAGGATTACGAGTTGGCGTTTACCGAGGCTTGGACCAACGAGGCTCCCATCATCACGCCCGACGGTCTTATGACGTTCGAGGGCAGCTACAAGGCGCCCGATAACTCGGACGTGCTGCCCATCACGCACCGCAGCTTCGATAACGATGCCATCATGTTCACCGATACTCCGGGCTCCACGCTCACACTGCGCGGCCGCAAGTCGGGCCACGGCGTCAAGATCGACTTTGAGGGCTTTAAGTACATCGGCGTGTGGTCTGCCGCCAACGACGCTCCGTTTGTGGCGCTCGAGCCCTGGACCGGTCACACCACCATGGACACCGAGGACGACGTCTTTGAGCACAAGGTCAACACCATCACCTTGGCTCCCGGCGAGACGGATGTTCGCAGCTTTAGCGTTACCTTGCTCTAGAGGTTCCGCCGCTCGGTCGATGCTGCGCGTCGTCCAGAGCGACAAGTTGTCATTCAAAAGGCAAGACATAGACCTTCTGGTCATGCCTTGCCTTTTTCATGCCACTTGTTCGCTCTGGACGTCGCTCGCCGGCATTGCCAAAACATCGGCGTCCCCAATGGCTACCGTGTGTCTATTAATTTTTCGAGCTTGTGCTGCGCTGCTGGTCGCTGGCGTATATCCTGTTAAGTCGTCAGCATACGATTCAACAGGGAAGGCAGATTATGCATTCTCCCCATCAACGCGACGCGCATCCACAGCCGGTGTGCAGCCGTCGTATCTTCTTAGGCAGTGCGCTTGCTGCGAGCGCTACCGTTGTTGCCGGCGCACTTGCCGGTTGCCAGCGCCCCTCCACGCTGGAAGTAGTTCAGCCCACGACGGGCGGCGGTCGCGACGACCTGTCCGATTCCGTGATCGGCAAGGACAAGATCCGCATCGGCATGGAGGCGGCCTACGCCCCGTACAACTGGCAGGTCTCCGAAGCCAGCGAGTACACCATCCCCATCGACAACGTGCAGGGCGCCTATGCCGATGGTTACGACGTGCAGATCGCTAAGATCGTCTGCAAGGCCCTCGGTGGCGAGCCCGTTGCCGTCAAGCAGAGCTTCTCGGGTCTTATCGATTCGCTCAACAACGGCCAGATCGACCTCATCATTGCCGGCATGAGCGCCACGCCCGAGCGCGAGGAGTCCGTCGGCTTTTCCGACCCGTACTTCATTGGCTACTTTGGCCTGTTCGTAAAAGAGGGCTCGCCCTACCAAAATGCGACCAAGCTCAGCGACTTTAGCGGCGCTACGGTCCTCGGCCAAAAGGACACCATGCTCGATACCGTCATCGACGAAATCCCGGGCGTTGTGCACAAAAACCCGGTCGATTCGGTTCCCACGGTGTTTTCGAACCTGCTGCAGGGCACCTGCGACGCCGTGACCTATAACACCGAGAACGAGAAGGGCTATATGGCCCAAAACCCGGGTATCGTGCCGATTCAATTTGCCGAGGGCGAGGGCTTTAAGCAGGAGGTCACGGCAAACGTCGGCTGCCGCAAGGGCTCGGACAAGCTGCTTAAGCTCATCGACAAGACACTCAAGGGCATTAGCCAAGAGGAGCGCGACCAAATGTGGGACGCGTGCCTCGACCGTCAGCCGGCATAGGGAGGCAGCATGAAAACCATTAATCGCCTGGCCTCCTTTATCAGGGCCGACCACCGTTATGTATACCTGGGCACGAGCGTTATCGCGGCGCTCGGCCTGGCGTTTAGCCAGCGCAACCCCACGCCGCTGAGCTTCTTGGCCCCCACGGGCGTGTTCCAAGATTGCCTTTGGGCGATCCTGTGGGCGTGGCTCGTCGTGTCGGCGGCGGCGCTGGTCACCAAACTCATGCACTGGAACGACTATCGCGAAACGTCGCCGTTTGCTTCCGAGCGCTTCCGTCGCGGCGCGCGCCTGGGCAGCTATGTCGTCGTTGCTATTGCGGCGATCTTCTTTGTCGACCGCTGCGTCATGTCGTTTATCGACCTGGTGCAGGTGAGCATTGTCTCGGATTCCAACCCCAGCGACTTTTTGTCGAGCCTGGTCTACATGACCTACAAGAGCGGGGACTTCTTCATTCGCGGTATCGAGATCACCATCGCGCTTGCCACCTTCGGCACCGTCATCGCATTCTTCCTGGCGCTGCTCTTCGTGTTCCTACGCATTCAGACGTTCGACCGCGTGGATAACGACCTGGTGCGCTTCTTTAAGAGTATCGGCCGCGGCTTTGCGACCGTCTACTCCACCATCGTGCGCGGCACGCCCATGATGGTCCAGGGCCTGCTCATCTATTACGCGGGCTTCACCGTTTTGCGCGGCATGGGCTTCGAGACCGCCCAGGCCAACCAGATCTGGAGCACCTTCACCGCCGGCCTCGTCACCATCTCGCTCAACTCCACCGCCTACATGATGGAGGTCCTGCGCGGCGGCATCGAGTCCATCGATCCCGGCCAGGCCGAGGCAGCACGCTCGCTGGGCCTGTCGCAGTGGCAAGCTATGCGCAAAGTCGTGTTCCCCCAGGGCATTAAAAACGCGATTCCGGCGCTCACCAACGAGCTCATCATCAACATCAAGGATTCGTCGGTGCTCTCGGTCATCGGCGTGTTTGACCTCATGTACGCCACCACCACCGTCGCCGGCGTGTACTACCGCCAGATGGAGGTCTACTGCGTGGCGCTCGTGGTCTACCTGATCCTGACGCTCGTGGCGAGCCGCCTGCTCGAGGCCTTTGGCAAAAAGCTTGGCGCCGAGGCTCCGGTCACGCTGCCCAGCTCCAACTAGGCTCAAGACGAGGAGAATCATCATGGCAGATACCGCCACTACCGGCACCGCGGCCGCCGCACAGACCAATGAGCCGCTCATCCGCGTCGAGGGCCTGCGCAAGAGCTTCGGCTCGCTCGAGGTGCTCAAGGGCATCGACCTGTCCGTTAACCCCGGCGAGGTCGTCACCATTATCGGCGCCTCAGGCTCGGGTAAGTCGACCTTCCTGCGCTGCCTCAACCTGCTCGAGACCCCGGACGCGGGCCACATCTGGTTCCACGGCCAGGACCTCACGGCCGAGCGCTGCAACATCAACAAGCTGCGTGAGGACATCGGCATGGTGTTCCAGGGCTTTAACCTGTTCAACAACATGGACGTGCTCGACAACTGCACGCTCGCGCCCGTCACGCTCAAAAAGATGAGCAAGGCCGAGGCCGAGAAGGTCGCGATGGAGCATCTGACGAGCGTGGGGCTCGAGAAGTTCGCGCACGCCGCCGTGGGTCGCCTGTCCGGTGGTCAAAAACAGCGCGTGGCCATCGCTCGTGCCCTATGTATGAATCCGCAGATCATGCTGTTCGACGAGCCGACCTCCGCACTCGACCCCGAGATCGTGGGAGAGGTGCTCGAGGTCATGCGCAAACTTGCTGCCGACGGCATGACCATGGTCGTCGTCACGCACGAGATGGCCTTTGCCCGCACCGTGTCCGATCGCGTGGTCTTTATGGACAAGGGCGTAGTGCTCGAGGACGCCGCGCCGGCAGAGCTCTTTGGCAACCCCAAGCACCAGCGTACCCGCGAGTTCCTCTCGCGTTATCTCGAGGACAAATAACCAACCGCAAGCGCTTATGTGGCAGGGCCGCTCCGGTGGGGCGGCCCTTGTCGTCACAATCGAAAGGATGTCATGGCCGAGGTTTGGCGCTTCTTTGCGCATGAGGATGATTTTGCCGATCTGGACGAGGCTGGTGCGTGCGAGCGCCTGGGCCGCGTGCTGTCGTTCCCGACCATCTCGAGTATGGATGCCGAGGCAGTGGACTGGCAGCCGTTCGACGACCTGCGCGCCTATATGCAGCGGGCCTGGCCGCACGTATTTACAGCGGGTAAGGTCGAGCTCATCGATCATTCGTTGCTGGTGACGCTTTCCGGCTCCGACCCCGCACTCAAGCCCGTTGTGCTCATGGGTCACATGGACGTGGTCCCCGTGGTGCCGGGTACCGAGGACGACTGGACGTACGCCCCCTTTAGCGGGCATGTAGACGACACCTACATTTGGGGTCGCGGCGCCATCGATATGAAAGACCAGGTCGCAGGCATTCTCGAGGCTGTCGAGTATGCGCTGGCGCACGGTTGGCAGCACGAGCGCACGCTGCTCCTGGCCTTTGGCCAGGACGAGGAGACTACGCAGTACGGCGCAGACGCCATCGGCCGCGTGCTCGAGGAGCGCGGCATTGAGCTTGAGTACCTGATCGACGAGGGCGACTACCGCATCGTTCCGGCTGCCGAGTACAGCGCGGGCGAGGGTTGGCTCATGCACGCCGACCTCGCGGAGAAGGGCTATGCCGATATCGTGTTGAGGACGCGTAGCGAGGGCGGGCATTCCTCCAACCCCTACGGGGGCACTTCACTCGAGGTGCTCAGCCGTGCCATCACCGCAATCTGCGATATCGAGTGGCCGACGCGCGTGACCGACTTGCTTGCCGCCCAACTCGTCGAGTTGGGGCTCTACACGGCCGATGAAATTGCCGCCAACGGGGATGCCATTGTCCGCGATTGCCTCGCCAGCAAAAAGCTCTATCCGCTGGTGACGACCACCTGCGCGCCCACGCAGATCGAGGGTGGCAGCACCGGCGCCAACGTAATGCCGCAGGATATGTGGGCCAACATTAACTTCCGCATGCTCGAGGGCACGAGCGTGGCCGACGTTGTGGCGCGCTGCCGTGAGGCGGTTGCCGGGGCGGACCTTGCCGGTCGTGTCGAAGTGGAGCTGGGCCCCGGCAGCTCCGAACCCTCGCCGTCCCCGCGCATCGGTGGTCCCGGTCTCGAGGCGGTTCGCTCCATCGCCGTCCGCTATTTCCGTGATCCAAAGGGGATGGAGGAAAACGGATCATTCGAGCCAGTGGCAATTGTGCCCTCGACCGTGATCGGTGCGACCGACGCTGCCAACTACCAGCACATTTGCCCTGAGTGCATTCGCTTCTCGGCCTTTGTGGTCGATGATGACGAGTGTGACCGAGGCGTCCACGGCACCAACGAGCGCATCACCCGCCGCGCCTACCTCCAGGGTGTTCGCTTCCTCATCGCCCTACTCCATACGCTTTAGAATCCGACAAAGGGACTGTCCCTTTGTCGGATTCCGTGCGGGCTATATGCAGGTTTGCCTGCGCACGCTATCATATATGGGTTAGACCGCAACTATGTACCCCATACGCGAAGGGATGCGCATGTATCTGAAGATCGACATGTTCTAGCCGGGCTTACCCCCGCAGTGGCGCCGCGCGCCCCATCAACTCTGCCGATTTTCACCTTCACGCACATAAAGGAGTCCCGCCATGCGCGACAAGCTCGAAAAGATCATCAAGGCCTACGAGGAGCTCGAGAAGAAGCTCTCCGACCCGGCCGTCGCCTCCGACATCAAGGAGTTCACGCGCCTCAACAAGGAGTACGCGCACCAGTCCGACCTCATCGCCGCCTCGCGCGAGTACATCGGCGCGCTCGATGACATCGAGGCCGCCAAGGAGATGCTCCGCGACACCACCGATGCGGACGAGAAGGAGATGCTCCAGATGGACATCTCCGAGAACGAGGAGAAGCTTCCCCAGCTCGAGGAAGACATCAAGTACATGCTCATCCCGAGCGACCCTAACGACGACAAGAACACCATCGTCGAGATCCGCTCCGCCGCCGGCGGCGACGAGGCCGCCATCTTTGCCGGCGATCTGTACAAGATGTATCAGCGTTTCTGCGAGTCGCGCGGCTGGAAGACCACCGTGCTCGACTCCAGCCCCAGCGAGGCTGGCGGCTTTAAGTCCATCGAATTCAAGGTCGAGGGCGACCGCGTCTACTCCGTCATGAAGTTCGAGTCCGGCGTGCAC
>DBFCNY010000173.1:0-2053 GCA_048298285.1 Collinsella sp. | reverse complement strand
ACCTCGACGCCGTCGTAGATGGTGTTGCCGTTGGCCGCCTTGCCGGTGGTCAGCAGCATGGGGGTGACGATTCCGGAGCTCGTCGGGGTCGCCACTCGGTCGGCCTCGATCAGGTGGATGCGCAGCGAGTAGGGCATGAGCGGCGTCGGGTCGTACCGCTTGATGACCGCGAACACATCGCCGCTCACCAGCCACGAGGCGAGGGCGAGCTGCTGCATGGCTGCGAAGTTGTTGACGCCGGTGGCGTCGCACGCTCTTTTGTTGTTGGCCCACATGGCGAACTCGCGCTCGGCCTGCGCCTGCCATGCGTCCGCGGCTTCCTGCGTCATCCCGAGCGCCTCGCGGTCGATCCGGCTCTTGAGCTGGAGCCCGATGCCGACCACATTGGTGCGGTTTGTGCGGATGGCCGAGGTGGCGATGGGGGCCGCCATGTAGAGCATCCGGGCTCGCTGCCGGAGTGTCCAGTTGTGGGCGTCGATGTCCTCCTTGGGGCTGCCACTCATGGCGCGGAAGCCCTTGGTCGACCGCTTGTGCCAGCTCGCGCCGGCGTCGCCGTAGCCCTTATTCGCGGGGCGGGGGCGCTGCCGGTTGCTCTGCGGTCGGCTTCCCGCCCTCTGGCCGCTGTTCTGCGGCCTGCCTCTGTTCTTTCGTTTGCTGATGGTGCTCACCTCCTTCGCGTAAAGATGACCGGCGCCGGGAGAAAAGGAGCGGAAACTCCCGGCGCCAGCCTATGAAAAAAGCCCCTTGCGGGGCTTCTTTCACCAGTCACGGGGGACGACGCCCACGGCTTTGCGGGGGCGCTGTCCATTGAGGGCAGCTTCGAGGGCTGCGATGTCGTCCTCGAGCTCCTTGATGGCCGCCCGGATGGCGGCGAGGTCGGTGTTGTAGCGGGACAGGTTGCGGGATCCGATGCCATAGCTCTGCACGCCGCCGCTCAGCATTTCGGCCTCCCGCTTCAGGTAGAGCTCGAGCCGTTCCCGCTTGCCGGTGAGCTCGATCTCGATGGTCTTGCGTGTTTTCATGTGGTGGTGTCCTCCTTACCAGTCGTCGAAGGCGCTGGAGCTGCTGCGCTTTGTGCGTGGCCGGCGCGGTTGTGCCGGCTTCGGCTGCTCCTCGAGGCCGCGCAGGCGTCGCTCGATGGCGTCCATGTCGGGGTTTATGATCTTAAAGCCGGCGTTGGCGTAGTCCCGGCAGTCGAGAGCCTCGTTGCGGTTGTGCCCGGGCAGTTTCACCCACGCCCAGCGGTCGCCCCGCCGGGTGCTGGTGAGCTCCAGCTTCTCGGAGAGCAGGCCGTTGAAGAAGTTGAGGTCGTAGCCGGCGTCGGGGTGCCGGTTGAAATGGCTGTATTTCGGCCCGGGCTCCTGCACCTTCAGGCCGGCCATGATGGCAGCCTTGCCGGCGTCGACGCCGATGGTGTAGAGCCAGCAGGTGATCTTCTTGTTGTCCCGGATCGGCACCTTCGACGGCGGGGAGACATAGGGGATCCCGTCGCCGCCCTTGCCTTTGATGGCAAACACGCGCTTGCCCTGCCGGGCCCGGCAGGCTTCATAGACCTCTTGGGTGAAGTGGCCGCCGGAGTCGACGCAGGTGATGGAGATCTTCAGGCCGCGGCCGCTGCGGAACTTGTAAACATGGTCGACGACATCGTCGAGCCGCTGCCAGACCTCGGGGGTGTCCGGCCGGCCCATGATGTAGCCCTTGACGATGCCCCAGTTTTCGCCGTACTTCCCATAGCCGACGACCTCGTACTCGAGGCGGTTGTCCTGAGTGTCGACGCCGCAGGTGAGCACCAGCACGCCGTCGGGCAGCTCCACGGGGGAGCCGTCCGGCCGGGTGCCGTAGTCCTCGCGGCGGGCGAGCATGGTGTCCTCGTCCTCGAGGTCGCCGCGATCTTCCCACAGTTGGCCGAGCAGGGTGTTGTAGACCACCTTGAGCCGCTGCGGGTCGTTCTTGGCGTCGAGAAACTTGAGGACGATTTTCTCCCACGGTGTCCACGGTGAGCTGAAAGCATTGAGCCAGAATGAGCGGGTGCCCTTCTTGTAGGCGTCCGGGT
>DBFCNY010000172.1:0-2665 GCA_048298285.1 Collinsella sp. | reverse complement strand
GCCCGCGACCGGTGGGATACGTACCCCCAATTAACTGTTCTTCATGACAATCGAATCCACGACATCGGCCACATTCTCGCAGCAGTCGGCGCAGTACTCCAAGAAGGCGTACACGTCACGCCAAGCGATGACCTCGAGCGGGTCCTTGCCGTTAACGTGCAGGTTGCGCATAGCGTTGATATAGAGCTCGTCGGCCTCGGACTCGATGGTGTTGATTTGGATGACGAGCTCGCGCAGCGTTTTGGACTTGCGGTAGTTGGGAAGCTCGACCATCAGGTCCTTCATGGCGCGGCAGGCATCGGTTACCTTGTGAGCGATGACGATGGCATCGGGGTGGATGCTCTGGATGTTGGTGAAGTAGACGCGCTGCACGACGCCTTCGATGCGGTCGAGCACGGTGTCGAGCGAGCAGCTCATCAGGTCCAGATCCTCGCGCTCAAGCGGGGTGATAAAGGCGGTGAGCAAGGCGTCTTCGAGCTCGTGGTGCTTCTTGTCTGCCGCATGCTCAATCGCATGCATCTTATCGAGCATATCGTGAATCTTCGCGGGATTGAAGTTCTCGAAAATCTTGGTGAGCAGCTCGGCAGCCTGTACGGCTAGGTCGGCGCAGGCAACGTAGTTGTCAAAGTAGAACGAATCGGGTTTCTTTGCCATGGGTGGGTCCTTTCGAGGCGAAGACGGGTGGGCGAAGCATTGCAGTCCGGATGGACGCTCGGTTTGACTAGATGAACATCATGAACAGCTTGGCCATGACAAAGCTGATGAGTCCGCAGGCGGGGAAGGTGAAGAACCAGGTGAACATCATGTCCTTGACCACGCCGAAGTTGATGGCCGAAAGGCGCTTGACGGCGCCGACGCCCATGATGGCGCAGGTTTTGATGTGCGTGGAGGACACGGGGATGCCGGTAAGGGTGGCAAGCAGCAAGTTCGCGGCGCCTGCGAGGTCGGCAGAGAAGCCCTGATACTTCTCGAGCTTGACCATGCTCTGGCCGACGGACTTGATGATGCGCTCGCCGCCCACGCTGGTGCCGATACCCATAGTGGCCGAGCACAGCAGCATAATCCAGATGGGGATGCCGGCATCGCCGATGCTCGTCTGGCCGTTGGCGAAGGCCACGCCTAAAAAGAGCACGCCGATGAACTTCTGTCCATCCTGCGCGCCGTGCATAAAGCTCATGGCCGCAGCGCTTGCGATCTGAGCGTATTTAAAGAAGACGTTGGCACGTCGCCTATTGGCGGCGGCAAACAGAATCGAGACGAGTTTGCACAGGACCCAGCCCATGACAAAGCCCAGGCCGATGGAGAGCGCCAGGCCGTAGATGACCTTCATCCACTCGTGGACGTTGACGCTGCTCGCACCGCCGAGGGCGATGGCGGCGCCGGTGAGGCCGGCGATGAGGCTGTGGCTCTGCGAAGTGGGGATGCCAAAACGCGACGCCGTGGCACCGTAGACGACGATGGAGAAGAGCGCCGCACACAGGCAGGCGAGTGCCATGGTGCTGTCTCCGCCAAAGTCGACGATATGCGAGATGGTGTTGGCGACGCTCGCGTTAAAGTGCGTCATGATGAGCACGCCCAAGAAGTTGAACGCGGCGCTCATGAGGATGGCGGCGCGGGCGGGCATGCAACGCGTGGTGACGCAGGTTGCGATGGCGTTGGGCGCATCGGTCCATCCGTTGACGAAGATGGCGCCGAGCGCAAGGATTACGGTGACGGCAAGGACTGGGTTCGACACAAGTTGGCCGAGGAAGGTTGAGAACGTTACGTCCATTTATGGGCTTTCTCGAAGTTTGCAGACTCGTTACAAAAACATGATAAATCGTATCACCTTCAGCGGGTTTCTTTACGGAGTTCTGATGGGAGAAGTGAATTTTTTAGCACTAAAATTGAATATTAGCCCTGTTGACCGCGGGTGTTCTTTTTGCTAACACGCCATGAGGACATGCGCGTGCGTCCCGACACTCCAAAACCACAGTCTGTTCGCTTTACAACATGCAAACATGCGTTCGATAATAGATGGCATGGAATATCGACAGACAGATGGCAGAACTCGGCGCGTGCACAAACAGTATGTGGACGTTGTGGCCCGCATCCTCGCGGGCGGACAAGTTGTGCCGGTCACCGTCTGCTGGGTCGACGGCCGCTGTTTTACGATTGACGAGATCGTCTCGTCCACAGGCTTTGGCCTGACGGTTCACGGCATCCGTACGGCAACCTATAAGGTGCGCTTTGGCGGACATGCGACCGAGTTGTATCTGGAGGATCAAGCGCGTGAGCGGGCGGATGGCTCGCAGGCGCACGTGATGCGTTGGTGGGTGTGGGCGTTCGACCGCACGCTCGAGGGGGAGCGCCGTAAGTAAGAATGCATGGCGTTCGGGTACAATGGCAGGAATCTTGTCATCTACCGCGCCGCTTTTCGCGGCGCTATTTGAAAGGACGAAGTATGAACGATATCCAGGGCTACCAGAACGGCCCCATCGAGACCGGTACAAGCCGCGCTAAGGAGATGTCGCCGCGTGCGTACAACCTTGCCATGTCCGCCCTCATCTTCTTGGGCTTTTGCGTCATGGGCGCCGGCGCCTAATTTACGAGCACCATGTCGTTTGCCCGCATGATGATGAGCGGCGCCGCTCTGCCGCTGGTCTTTGGCTCGTTTATCCTGACC
>DBFCNY010000171.1:0-11331 GCA_048298285.1 Collinsella sp. | reverse complement strand
CCGGCTACGTCGTGACCGGCAACTTTGCCAACAAGGCGTACAAGGAGGCCGCCAAGTACGGCGAGGCCGTGCTGCTCGCGAGCTCCGAGGACACCAATTTCGACCGCATACCCGCCATGGCCGATATCAACGCGCGCATTGCCGCCGAGGCCGCGGGCGACGGGCTCGACTACGTCTACATCTGCCAGAACAACACCATCTTTGGCACCATGTACCACGAGCTACCCGATTGCGGAGACGTGCCGCTGGTCGCAGATGTCTCGAGCTGCTTTTTGTCGCAACCGCTCGACGTCGAGCGCTACGGGCTCATCTACGCCGGCGCGCAGAAAAACGCCGGCGCCGCGGGCGTCACCGTGGTTATCGTGCGCGATGACCTGATCGCCGACGGTCCGGCTTTTGCGCAGACGCCGCAGTACCTGGACCTTAAGACCCAGGCCGCCAAGGGCTCCATGCTCAACACGCCCAACACCTTTGGCATCTACGTGTGCGGCAAGGTGTTCCGTTGGGTAGAGCAGACCGGCGGACTTGCCGCCATGGCCGAGCGCAACTGGGCCAAGGCCAACCTGCTCTACGACCTGCTCGAGAACAGCAAACTATTCCACGGCACCGCGCAGACAGACAGTCGCTCCATCGCCAACGTCACCTTCCGTACCGGCGATGCCGACCTCGACGCGGCCTTTGTTGCGGGCGCGGCAGAGCACCAGATCCAAAACGTCAAGGGCCATCGCCTGGTGGGCGGCATGCGCGCCAGCGTCTACAACGCCGTAACCATGGAAGACGTGCAGGCACTGGCCTCGTACATGAAGGACTTCGAAGCGCAGCGTAGTTTGAGCCCGCGATCTAACTAGCCCGCAACGCGCGGGCCGACCAGCCACTTCAAACCACCTGTTTAAACCAAACCTGCTAAGGAGTTTTTCCATGCGTAAGATTAAGACCATCGACGACATCACCAAGGACGGCAAAGTCGAGTTTGGCGAGGGGTACGAATTTGTGAGCACCGCCGAAGAGGCCGACGCCATCCTGATGCGCTCGACCGACCTGCACGGCTACGAGCTGCCCGAGGGCATCCGCGCTATCGCCCGCTGTGGCGCCGGCGTCAACAACATCCCCGTCGAGGAGTACGCCAAGAAGGGCGTCGTCGTCTTTAACTCCCCCGGCGCCAACAGCAACGCCGTTAAGGAACTCGTCCTAGGCATGCTGGTGCTCTCGAGCCGCGGCGTGGTGCAATCGATGAACTGGGTGCGCGACAACGCCGACGACCCCGAGATTCAGGTCGATGCCGAGAAGGCCAAGAAGGCCTTTGTGGGCCGCGAGCTCAAGGGCAAGCGCATCGGCGTCATCGGCCTGGGCAACGTAGGTTCCAAGGTCGCCAACGCCTGCGTCGACCTGGGCATGGACGTTTACGGCTACGACCCGTTCATTTCCGTCGAGCACGCGTGGGTGCTGAGCCGCGAGGTGCAGCGCGTGGGCACGCTCGAAGATCTCTGCCGCGGCTGCGACTACCTCACCGTGCACGTGCCCAGCAAGGCCGACACCATCGGCATGATCAGCACCGAGCAGATTAACCTGCTGGCACCCGACGCCGTGCTCATCAACTACGCACGCGAAACCATCATTGACGAGGACGCCGTCGACGCTGCCCTGCGCAAGGGCAAGCTGAGCTGGTTTAGCTGCGACTTTGCCACGCCCAAGACCGTCAAGATGCCCAACACGTTTATCACCACGCACTCGGGCGCCGGCACCGGCGAAGCCGAGGCCAACTGCGCCGATATGGCCATCAGCGAGCTCAAGGATTACCTGGAGAACGGCAACATCGCGCACAGCGTCAACTACCCCGCCTGCAGCATGGGCAAGGCGCGCGCCGCAAGCCGCATCGCCTGCCTGCACGCCAACGTGCCCAACATGATCGGCCAGATCACGGCCATTCTCGCCAAGGACAACGCCAACGTGCAGCGTATGACCAACGAGTCCGCTGGCGAGAACGCCTACACCATGTTCGACACCGACGAGCACCTGGACAGCAGCACGATCGAGGCGCTCAAGCAGATTCCGTCGATGTATCGCGTGCGCGTGATCAAATAGCGCCGGCGCCAAGCCTGCCAGGAAGGCCATGAAGCCCATTCGGCCCCCGTTTTCACGAAACGGGGGCCGAATTCGTTGCTCCGGCTGGTTTTAAAATGCTACCCAGAATAAGTTTTTTCGGATAATCGATAGTCATGCCCAAATCACTGAGCACACCTGCTTTGATAAACAGCTTTATCAGGGGCTTTAGTAGGTAAAAATCGATCTCTATATATCACATTCAAGTTGACTGTCGATTTTCCGAAACAACTTGTTTTGGATAGCATTTTTAAAGCCCTTCCAAGGCGAAACTGAAGCCTTTTTCGCAACCAAAACTCTAGTTCACGCGACCGTTTTCCACCCGCGCGACTACATTTCCGCCCAATTGATAAAAATCTCCTCACGAAGCCGCCGTTCGAGCTCCTGCTGCCGCGGTGTCTTGTCTTTCAGCGGCACATCGAGATAGGACATGATGAGCTCCATCACCACGCGGAAGGCATCGGAGTCGGCCAGCTGACCATAGGTCATCAGAACGACGGGATATCCCATGGCTTGCAAGGCCGTCGTTCGATCGGAGTCCGAAATCTTGGATTCAATGGATCCGTGAATGGCTTTACCTTGGCATTCAACCAGACACTCTCGGCTGCCGTCCTTATTTGCCAGCAGGATATCGGCATAGCGCCTATCAAGCCCCGAAATCAGGCGGGCGCTGCGCGTCATACGTATCTCAACGTTATTGGTAAGGCGCACCCCTTCACCGCCGCGCAACCTCGAAAGACCAAACAGCATCGAAGCCTGGACCTCGAGCGGCGATGCCGCCACCCCCGTAGTGCATTTCGCGGCACGCGTGAACGATTTAGCACCGCGAAGCCCCCGGACCTTATCGACGTACTCTGCAAGCTCAGAGAGCTCGATCAAGGGAGGTCGTTTCCACAAGTCCGTTGGATTCCCCGAGGCATCCTTTACGTTTTCCCAGCCCGACCGTGCATCACTCCATCGGCTCCCATATGCCTGCTCAAGTGCCGACTTTACCTGAGGCGCAATCTTGCACACGGCAAAGGTGCCGCACATCTCATACATGCACATGATCAGACGCTCGTTTGAAACCGAGGAAGCCAGGGTCAGCAGGGTAAAGAGTGGGGACGCAACATCGAGGCCAAACTCCGTCTGCCGCACGGAATCAAACGGCCTCTCCCCGTTCCAAACATGCCTGACAATGCGATCGCCCTTACGCCCGCAGCCGCCCTGCGACAACACGTGTAACGGGGTGCCCAGGAAATGCTTGACGAGCGGATGCTCACAAAGATGCTCCCTGCGCTGATCGTCCGCAGAATCGGGCAGGTCCGGCATTATCGCCAAGACCTGTGGGGGTATCCGGTGATACCGAAAGGCAGATATGTCGCACAGTATGTCGTCCATGAAGTGTACGTACCCACTGCATCGTTTGTGAACCCGCTCGGACGGCAAACGCGCTGGCTCGGCCTGCGAACGGTAAATGCTGCTGCGCGCGCGTCGCGAATCTCTCAGGAGGCTTACAATCGGTTTGGAAAGCAGACTGATTGTGAGGTTGCATATGGTTGATGAGGACTTTGCCTGGCGGCTTGCTCAGGAGCTTGTGCGGATCGACAGCTCAGACCCGGGCGCGTATGAGGATGAAATTGAGCAGTATATCAAAGCGCTGGTTGAGGCTCAGCCGGAGCGGTTGAGCCATCCGGTGCTCCATGCCGTGCAGGTTGAGGAACTCGAGGTGCTGCCCGGGCGCCGCAACCTTATGGTCACCGTGCCGGGACTGAGCGACGAGCCACGGCTCGTCTATATCTGCCATATGGATACCGTTACGCTGGGCGATGGCTGGGACGCGGACATTCCGCCGCTCGGAGCGATCGTGCGCAACGATAAACTCTATGGCCGCGGTGCCTGCGATATGAAGGGTGGCCTGGCCTGCGCCATTGCCGCACTGGTCCATACGCTCGAGCGCGTGGCGGCAGAAGGCGCGCTGCCCCGCCGTGGCTTTTCGCTCATCTGCTCGGTCGACGAGGAAGATTTTATGCGCGGCTCAGAGGCCGCGATCGATGCCGGCTGGGTCGGCTCGCGCGAATGGGTGCTGGACACCGAACCCACCGACGGACAGATCCAGGTGGCGCACAAGGGGCGCACGTGGTTCGAGATTGAAATGGCTGGCGTAACGGCGCATGCGAGCCAGCCGTGGAAGGGCGCGGATGCCGTCGCCGCCATGGCCGAGGTCGTGTGTTCGCTCCGTCGCGCGTTTGTGGCGCTGCCCGCGCACGATGAGCTGGGGCCTTCGACCATCACGTTTGGCCAAATCGAGGGCGGATATCGCCCCTATGTCGTGCCCGACCGCGCCAAAGTCTGGGTCGACATGCGCCTGACCCCGCCGACCGATACGGCCGCCGCGACGCGCATGGTAGAGCAGGCCATCGCCGTTGCCGAAGCCGCGGTCCCCGGCTGCCATGGAAGCTACACCGTGACAGGCGACCGCCCCGCTATCGAGCGCGATCCAAGCTCTCCTCTTCTAGCCGCGCTCAAGCGTGCCGCCGATGACGTGACGGGGGCGGACACGACCGTCGGCTTCTTTACCGGCTACACCGACACCGCTGTCATTGCCGGCAAGACAGGTAATCGCAATTGCATGAGCTACGGTCCCGGGTCGCTCGCGCTCGCGCACAAGCCCAACGAATATGTGCCCCACGCCGATATCGTTCGTTGTCAGCAGGTGCTAATCGCGCTCGCCGATAACGTGCTCTGGGACGCGAGCGGCCAAGTTGGGGCATAATAAGCCGCGAACAAACCGACTCGTGCGTTAGGACCGCCCATGAAAGCACTTCCGTTTCCCTGCATCCGCCCGGCTCAGGACCGCGTGCTCGAGGCGCTGCCTGCAATGGGCAGCATCCTGAGCGGCAACGATGCTCTGCGCGGAGCCATTGCCGATGGCCTGATGCTCAAGGACCCGGGCGCGGCGTATTACGTGTACGAATGCTCGGGCGAGCCGGGGCGCGTAACAGGTGTCGTGGCGATCTGCCCGACGAGTGTACTTGCGGGCGGCAAGGGCGTTGCCAGCGCTGACGTGGCTGCCGCTGCGCACGCGATCGCCGAACTCAAAGTTCAGCCTCGTCCCGTGTCGCTCGCCTACGAGGCCTCGCCCGTCATGGATATCATCCTGGGCGCCGCCAAAGAGGGCGCGTCGCTCTACGCCGTCACCGACCCCGCGGGCATTACGCACCGCGCGTGGGAGGTCAAGCGCGAGGACGCCGTCGGGGCCATCCGCGCTATGCTCGACCAAGCACCGGAGCCAGCACTGGTCGACGACCCTACCTACGCTGCCGCGCTGGTCGGGGCATCACAGCTCCTGACCGACGATGCCCGTGCCGCCGGCACCTACACGGGCAAAGAGCCGTTCAACTTTGCCGTAGCTGTACTCTTCCCCGCCGTGCAGGTCAGCGGCGGCGTGCCGCAGGTTCCGACGGGTCTGCTCACGCACCAGGTCGCGCGGTTCTAGCAAGACCAGACCGTCCAGCACAAAAATCGGCAGCCCAACAAACAGGGGGCGGAGATGCAGCAGGTACATGCATCTCCGCCCCTTTTGCGTCGAGAAGTTATGCCGGCGACCCGTGCCGCCGTGCTCGCGTTATCCGCGCTGCGGACCCGCAGTAGCCACGAGCGGTTCAAGCCCCAGCTCGCGCGCGTAGTCTTCCTGCGTAAAGACTTCGACCAGTTCAAACGTACCGGCCGCATCGTCAAACGCAAAATGCAGCACTGAGCAGTTGCCCGGCACGCGATCGCGCTCGTCGGCCGCCGCACCCCTCACGTGGTCCATGAACTCCTTGATGGCCGAGCCATGGCTTACCGCGAGCACGCACGTATGGTCCGGACGCTGCATAAGCTCGGTCAGCGTCGCCACCATGCGCTCGCGCACCTGCATCTGGCCCTCGCCGCCAAACTGGCGATAGAAGTCGCGCCACGGGCGCTCGGGCATGAGCATCACGCGCTCGGCCTCAAAGTCACCAAAGAACCACTCACGCAGGCCGTCCAGGCGCTCGTACGCCAAGCCCGGCCACAAGTTGGCGATAGTCTGCTCGGTGCGATGAAGCGTGGAGGTGTAGGCATGATCGGGCTCAATGCCGCGCGCACGTAAAAACATGCCGGCGCGCGCCGCCTGGTCGCAGCCCAACTGCGTAAGCGGCGAGTCACTCCACCCCTGAATGATACGCTTGAGGTTGAATATCGTCTGTCCATGACGGACCAGATACAGATCTTTATTCATAGGGGTCCTTTCGTTCGTTACCAATCAAGGAGCGAAAACGCCCCGTCGCAATAGCCAAAATGAAGCACGGCGCCGTTGTCGGGTAGCTCCCCCTCGCCAGTCACATACTCAAGAAACTCCTGGCAGGCTGAGCCGTGGGAAACCGCCAGCACGCAGTCGTGCTGCGGCCTGGCCATGATGCGGGACAGCGCCGCGACCATGCGCGACTGAAGCTCACTTTCCGACTCGCCACCAAAGGCAACCGGATAATCACCCCAGGGCTGCGGCGGCATCTCGCGATTTGATGTGCCCTCCAGCGAGCCAAAATGCCACTCACGCAGGTCATCGACCAGCTCTATGGAACGGCCCTCGCCAACGATAAGCTCGGCCGTATGCCGCGCCCGGCCCAACGGCGAGGAATACACATGATCAAAGGCCACACCACGCGCCGCAAACGCCGTACGCGCCGTCAGCGCCTGCTCGCGCCCGCGCGCCGTAAGCGACGAATCGTGCCAGCCCTGCAAAATGCTCTGCACATTGAGCTCAGTCTGCCCATGCCGCACCAAATACAGATCTGCCACACACCCTCCCCTCGTACCACCACAAAGGGGACAGGCACCTTTGTGGTGGTTTACCGCTGGATCACACCGCGGTGACACTCAACTACACCAGCACGTCGGCGAGCGAACGCTTGGGTACGTGGTGCACCTGCGCCTCGTCGCGCCAATAATTGATGGAGCCGTCGGGGTTGGAATCGATCGCATCGATCACCTGTGTCTCGGCCGGAACGCCAAACGCCATGATCAGCTTGAGCTCATACTTGTCGTTATCGAGCCCCATGGCATCGATCGCGTGGGGCGTAAAGGCCTTGAACATGCAGGCTGCCACCTCGGGCGTGGCGCTGCGGGCGGCGAGCATCATCGTCTGCGCGGCAATGCCCGTGTCGACCTCGGTAATGGGAGCGGCTGGCTTGCCCGGAACGGCGCGCTCAGCAAGAATCGCGGTGTAGCCGGTCGGGCGCTCGCCCTCATCGGGACCCGGCCAATCCTTGAGCGCACCGGCCCATGCAAGCTCGTCAAATACACGCGCGCAGTCCTCTGCACCGCTTACCACATGAAAACGCAGACGCTGAGCATTGGCACCACAGGGAGTCAGGTGCGCCAGCTCCGCCAGCTCAAGCAAAAGCTCACGCGGCACGCGCATGGACTCGTCAAAGCGACGGCACGTGCGGGCGCAGCGAACCAACGCATCAAACGCGTCCAAGCCGAGCTTTTCGCAACCCTGCTTTGCCATCGATTCGACACTCGACGGCGCCTCGGGAACTGCTTCGTTCATAGGGACCCCCAATACAAGCCAATTGTCCTTAGGAAAATCTAACCTAAAACGTAGGCAATAACGAACAGGGCTGCAATGTTCTACACCTGTTGAATAGAAAATCGCAACGTGGGGAACAACGGAAACAATTCGGGGCCTTTGGGTTACGTTTCGCCCTCTCCGACCCATACGCCAGCGCCTTTAGGCGATACTGGTTGTAACGATCAAGGCTTACGCCGCACGGAAAGGAGACATTATGGGCATCTTTAAGAACGATGACCAAAAATCGAGCCAGTTTGGATTTGACGAGAAAAGCATGGCGGGCAAAGCCATCAAGGCCGTGCGCTGGATTTACGCCATCACGGGCGTCTTAGCGCTCATTGCTGGTATCGCGCTGCTTTTTGCACCCGCCAAGTCCCTCGTCTTTTTGACGACTGTCCTGGGTTTTTACTTTGTAATCACTGCTGCCATCAGGCTGTTCACTGCCATTTTTGAGCCGCTGCTGCCCACCGGCTGGCGCGTGACGAGCATCATCTCCAACCTACTCATTATCTTGGGCGGCGTCATAATCCTGCGCAACCAGGCCTTCTCGACCGCGACGCTCACCACGATGGTGGTTATCGTGGCCGGCTTTGGCTGGATCGTCGAAGGTGTCATGTCCATTCTGGAGTCCGAGCTTTCGTCCAACCGTGCCCTCGCCATCCTGAGCGGCGCGCTCTCCATCATCGCCGGCATGTTCGTGTTTATCTATCCGCTGTGGTCGGCCAAGATGCTCGTCATCTTTAGCGGCGCCGCACTGCTGGTGTTTGGCGTAACGCTGATTGTTCGCGCTATTCAATTTGGCAAACTGGTGCACTAGATGCCGCGAACGCTCTTTATTGATGCAGACGCCTGCCCGGTCACGCGCGAGTCGATTGACTGCGCGCGGCGGGCGGGCGTCGCCGTCGTTATCGCCGGCAACAGCACACAGAACCTGGAACGCCACATTCGCCGCGACGATCCGCGCGACGTCGAGCATGCGCGACGCGGATTTTGGGTCACGACGCTCGATGTGAGCGTGGGCGCCGACAGCGCCGACTTTGCCATTGTCGAACGCCTGCAGGCGGGCGACGTAGTCGTGACGCAGGACATTGGCTTGGCGAGCATGGTGCTCGGGCGCGATGCCGCCGCCATCGGCGTGCGTGGGCGCGTCTACGACAAAGCGACCATCGACATGCAGTTGTTTATTCGCCACGAGGAAAAGAAGGTACGCCGCGCCGGGGGACGCACTCGCGGACCGGCGGCATTTACCAGCGAAGACCGGGCCCGCTTTAAACGCAACCTCACCGAGCTGCTGCACTAACCAAGGTAGATTTTTGGGACATGCCTAAAAATCTACCTTTTTGTTTTGAGCGGTGTGAGCGCTCGGAATCCATGGCTCAACAAAAAAACGGGCTTCAAAATGCCATGCGTCGCCGCATTGCGCAGGCGCCGAGCATGGCTATTTGAAGCCCGTTTTTTAGGCCTACTTAGAGGCCGAAGGCGGATAGGATAAGGCCCCAGCCGGCGCCGATGACGTACATCATGACCAGGAACACGGCGTTTTCACGAGCGCTGCGGTTGGTGCGGAACAGGACCAGGTAGCCCACGCCGGCGGAAATAAGCGTGCCGGCGAGCATCGGCGCCAGCTGTAGCGCGCCCTCCAGGTACAGCTGCGTAATGACCACGCTCGCCGAGCAGTTGGGGATCAGGCCGACAAGCGCCGAACCAAGGACGGCGAGCGTCTCGTTGCCACGCAGGAACTGCTCGATCGCGGACTCGCCGAAGGTCTCGAGCACGGCGACCAGAATCAGCGTCACCAGAAAAATGAATACCGATACCTGCACGGTGTGCGAGATCGCGCTGCGGATGATCGACAGAACGGGCGCGCCCTCATGGGAGTGGGAGTGACCGTGGTCATGATGGTGTTCATGATCGCCCTCATGACCGTGATCGTGGCCATGTCCGTGTTCGTGCTCGCGTTCGTCCTCGTCTTCATCGCAACCGCAATGGTCGCGCTCGCACAGCTCATGGATATGGTCGGCGCTCACGCCCGCCTCGGCAACCTCGTCGATGATGTCACCGCCAGTGTGGTCGTCGTGCGCGCAGTTCACGTGGGCCGGGTTGGCCGCGGTTCCCAGCACGGTACGGCGAATCGCCGCATGCGCGCGAGCGTTACGACGCAGGCCGCGAATGGCGGCGTCCACGATAAAGCCCGTGACTAGCGCGATCAGTGCCTTCGAAGCCAAAAGCATCGCCATGGTCTGCACGGGCACCTGCTCGGCAAGCAACAGCGGCAGCATCTCATCGGAGGTCGAAAGGAACACCGCCACCAACGTGCCCAAGGTCACGACACGACCGGCGTACAGCGTGGCCGCCATTGCCGAAAAGCCGCACTGCGGCACCATGCCCAGCAACGAGCCAACCACGGGGCCCGCGGCACCGGCGCGCTTGATGGCGCCGTTAACGCTGTCGCCCGCAACGTGCTCCAGGGTCTCGAGGGCCAGATACGTCACCAACAAAAACGGCGCCAGCGAGAGCGTGTCCTTGCCGGCGTCGAGCAGAATATCAATCAGCAAATCCATGACGGATGGAACCTTTCATGTCTTTCGGCAGCATTGTAAAAGTCCTAGCGGTCAACTAGGGTATTGTAGTTGTCCTAGGCGCGATGCCAATAGTTGCCCATGGTAAACTATCATCTCGCCATAACTCAATGCCACCGAGCCGCGCGACACGGCCCGTCCAAGGAGCAGTTATATGAACGTTTCACAAGCACTCGAATACGAGCGCCAGCCGTTTATTCCCATGTTTATCTATGGCGATCACGGCGCCATGGAGTCCGAGCGCCAGAAGGGCGAGGAGGCCCTTAAGGTGCTCGAAACCGAGTACTTTACCGCCGAGGGCGACCCCAGCTTCGACTTTGCCACCGTGCGCGACCTGGCTGACCGCAACCGCGACCTGTGCGACCAGATTGGCGAGGCGCGCCTGCGCAACGTGACGCCCGCGACGCTTTCGCGCGGCCTGTCCGATGCCGACACCTGCGCCGCCATCGGCAAGATGCAAAAGCGCACCGCCGCGTCGGTCATGCGCGAGATCCGCGGCGACCGCGACGCGCTCGGCGTGGCCTACGCCCGCAAGCCCATCCAGGGCACCGTGCTCGGTATCGACATCGAGACCACCGGCCGTGCACCCGAGCGCGGTTATATCATCAATGTGGGTTGGGAAATCATGGAGCTCACCAGCGACGCCGTCCCGCACGACGCCGAGGCGCACTACTGCGGTCTGCCCGACATCTACCGCGGCGAGGATGTGCCGTTGTCGAATATCCACCACATCACCTGGGACGACATCGACGGCAAAAAGCCATTCCGCGAGAACAAGGAACTGCAGAAGCAGCTGCTCAAGCTTATGAAGAAGTACCCGTACATGGCGCACAACGCCGCCTTTGAGGACAGTTGGTTCAAGATCCACCTGGACGGTTACGCCGAGGCACGCCGCGCCGGCAAGATCATCGTCATCGACTCGCGCCAGATCTGCCGCAGCCTGGATGCCGACGTCCGCTCGCTCCCCCGCGAATCCGCGCCCGCCGCGCTCGAGAACTGGGCGCGCCGCCGTGGAACCCTCGCCGCCGACGCCAACGAGCAGCACCTGGGCCTCGACGACACCGACCTCATGCT
>DBFCNY010000170.1:0-2207 GCA_048298285.1 Collinsella sp. | reverse complement strand
CGAAGTACCACTGGCCAATGGGCAGGCCGGTGATCAGGGCAGACCAGCCCTGGACGACGGCGTTACCGTCGGCGTCGTAGACAGCGCCAGCGTCGAAGAAGTTGGCGACGCCCTCGTTGAGGTCGGCCAGCGGAATGAAGCCGACGATCATGACGACAAAGGTAAAGGCAAAGGCGATCAGAACACCCTTCTGACGACCGGTGAGCTTGACCTCCTTGTGGACCTCGGAAGCAGCCTTGCCGTGAGCCTCTTCGGCGTCCTTGAGCTCCTGCATCGACAGGATGGTGGAACCCTTGTCAGCCTTGACCTTCTTGGCGTAGCTCATCACGAAGAAGATGGACATAGCGGTAGTGACAATCCACAGGACGGCACCGAGGCCGATGATGATGGACTGGTTGACCTCAATGCCAACGCCGGTCAGAGCGTCAACGGCAGCGCCGACGGCGAACGGGTTAACCGTGGAGCCCAGGCAGCCGCAGCCAGCGCCGAGCAGGACGGTAGCGGCACCGACCATGGGGTCGAAGCCAGCAGCCATCATGGTAGCGGCGAGCAGGGCGTAGAAGGGAACGGTCTCCTCGCACATACCATAGGTGGTACCACCGAGGGAGAAGATGAGCATCAGCACGGGAATGAGCATAATCTCGTTGCCCTTAAGCTTCTGCACCAGAACGGCGATGCCGTTGTCCAGAGCGCCGGTCTCGGTCATCATGCCGAGGAAGCCGCCCAGGATCATAACGAAGAGGCAGACGGGCAGAGCGTCAGCGAAGCCCTTAATCGGGGCGGTGCAGAAATCGCTCAGACGGGCGGCAGTAACCGCGCCGCCGGACGTGCCGGAGACGATAACGGTAATCACTGCGACAATTGCCAGCAGAGCAAGAAGAATGGTGAACGATGAAGGCATACCGCGCTTTTTCTTAGCGGTCTCAGTCATAGTTCTCATCCCCCCTTCATAAATCATTTACTGATCTCGCCAGAAGCGGCTCTTCCGTGCCGTGCCTGCCGCTTGATGCGAGATTATTACCAGATAAAACCGCTCGGGGTGTGCAGCAATACACCCCGAGCGAGATGCTAGATGCTCTTACTTGAGCGTGGCGTACATGACAGCCTTGATGGTGTGCATGCGGTTCTCGGCCTCGTCGAAGACCTTGGAAGCGGGGCTCTCGAAGACCTCGTCGGTGACCTCCTGCTCGGTGATGCCGAACTGCTCGCACTTCTCGGCGCCAATGGTGGTGTTGGTGTCGTGGAAGCTGGGCAGGCAGTGCAGGAAGATGGCACCCGGGTTGGCCATAGCCATGACCTCGGAGGTGACACGATACGGGGTGAGCTGAGCGATGCGCTCGGCCCAGACCTCGTCGGGCTCGCCCATGGAGACCCACACGTCGGTGTAGATAACGTCGGCACCGGTGACGCCGTCCTTGACGTCGGTGGTCAGCTTGATGGTGCAGCCGTTAGCCTCGGCGATGGGCTTGCAGGCCTCGATGACGTCGTCAGCGGGCATGCACTCCTCGGGGCCGCAGGCCACGAAGTTCATGCCGAGCTTGGAGCAGACGACCATGAGGGAGCGAGCGACATTGTTCTTGCAGTCGCCCATGAAGACGAGGGTCTTGCCCTTGATGTCGTAGTTGAAGTTCTCCTGGACGGTCAGGATGTCGGCGAGCATCTGGGTGGGGTGCCACTCGGTGGTCAGGCCGTTCCACACGGGCACGCCGGACTTAGCAGCGAGCTCCTCGACGTCGTCCTGGGCAAAGCCACGGAACTCGATGCCGTCATACATGCGGCCGAGAACGCGGGCAGTGTCCTCGATGGACTCCTTCTTGCCCATCTGCGACGAACCCGGATCGAGGTAGGTGACGCCCATGCCCAGATCCATGCCGCCGACCTCGAAGGCGCAGCGGGTACGAGTAGAGGTCTTCTGGAAGAGCAGAACGATGTTCTTGCCCTCGAGATAGCGGTGCGGAACGCCAGCGCGCTTCATATCCTTGAAGTTCTTGGAGAGCTTGAGCAGGTACTCGATCTCCTCGGTGGTGAGGTCGAGAAGCTTGAGGAAGCTACGGCCGGAAAGGTTAACACCCATGGTTTGATTCCTTTCGAAGAAATGAATTACGTAAGTATTAGTGGTGCCCGTTTAACGGGCGAAGCCGGTGCGGTTGTAGGGGGACCGCACCGGAAACGGAAAGACTTAGAGGTCCTCGCGCCAGAAGGGCATG
>DBFCNY010000169.1:0-2856 GCA_048298285.1 Collinsella sp. | reverse complement strand
GGTCAGTGGGTCATCGTCCCGGCATTCAGCATCAGGGTAGCGCTGCGACGCGGAAATCGCGCGCCGTTGCCGCGCCCCGCAGTGCCCGCTTCCCCCGAGAACAATTATCAGTGCAGGTAAACGGCTTGCGCATTTTCGGAAAACCGGGGGATGGTCGACCCACACGGTTCAAACGTAGTAGATAGGCCGCTTTCGTGGTCCCGCGCCAAAACAGTCTTTTTTGAGCGAAGTGGCAGGTGGTATCCTTGGTAGCTCTGTGCTGCAAACGCACCTCAAACGCAAGGAGTCCCATGGATCTTATCGCCCAGCTCGCGCGCGAGCTCAACCTTAAGGCCGCCAACGTCGAGGCGGCCGTCAAGCTCATCGACGAGGGAAACACCATTCCCTTTATCTCGCGCTACCGCAAGGAAGCCACGGGCGGCATGGACGATGTCGCCCTGCGCGCGCTCGACGAGCGCCTGTCCTACCTGCGTAATCTTGAGCAGCGCAAAGAGGACGTCATTCTGCTCATCGGCGCCCAGGGCAAACTCACGCCCGAGCTCGAGCAACAGATTCGCGAGGCCACACAGCTCCAGCGTGTCGAGGACCTCTACAAGCCCTACCGCAAAAAGCGCATGACCCGCGCGCAGAAGGCACGCGAGGCCGGCCTGGAGCCGCTCGCCAATATGATCATCATGCAGGCCCCGGCCAAGGGCAGCGCACTCGACGCGGCCGCGGCCTACGTCAACGAGGACGCCGGCTTCGACACCGCCGAGAAGGCACTCGCCGGCGCTGCCGACATCGTGGCCGAGACGGTAGCCGAAGACCCCGAGAACGTCGCCGACCTGCGCGCCTTTACACAAAACACCGCCGACATCGTCGTCGAGGCCACCGATCCCGCCGAGAAGACTCCCTACGAGCCTTACTACAGCTATGACGAGCCGCTGCGCCGCATCCCCAACCACCGCGTGTTGGCCATCGATCGCGGCGAACGCGAGGGCAAGCTCCGCGTGCGCGTGAACGTCGACGGTGCTGCCGCCACGGCGCGCCTCGGCAGCCGCTGGCCCCGCCGCCAGGGCGTCTTTGCGCCCGTCTTCGACGCCGCCATCGCCGACGGTTACAAACGCCTCATGGCTCCCTCACTGGAGCGCGAGGCCCGCGCCAAGCTCACCGTCCGCGCCCAGACCGAGGCCATCAACGTCTTTGCCAAGAATCTCGAGGGCCTGCTCTCGGCGCGCCCCGTCCGCGGCGCCCGTGTGCTCGCGCTCGACCCGGGCTACCGCACCGGCTGCAAGGTCGCCGTTATGGACGAGACCGGCAAGCTGCTCGACCACGGAGTTGTCTACCCCACCAAGCCGCGCCACGACGTCGCCGGCACCAAGCGCGAGCTCGCCCGCCTCGTCAAGAAGGACGGCGTCAACACCATCGTCATCGGCAACGGCACCGCCAGCCGCGAGACCGAGGAAGTCGTCTCGGAGTTCATCGCCGAGCAGGCGCCCAGCCTTCGCTACACCATCGTCAACGAGGCCGGCGCGTCGGTGTACTCCGCCTCCGAGCTCGCAAGCCAGGAATATCCCGACCTAGACGTCACCGTGCGCGGTGCCATGAGCCTGGGCCGTCGCCTGCAGGACCCGCTGGCCGAGCTCGTCAAGATTCCGCCCCAGTCCATTGGCGTGGGCCAGTACCAGCACGATCTTGACCAAGCCGAGCTTTCGCGCACGCTGGGCCACGTGGTGGAGGACGTCGTCAACCGCGTGGGCGTCGACGTCAACACTGCTAGCGCGAGCCTGCTGGGATACGTGTCGGGCATTACGCCGAGCGTGGCCAAGAACATCGTGGCCTATCGCGAGGAAAACGGCGCCTTTACCGATCGCCGCCAGCTCAAGAAGGTCCCCAAACTGGGGCCCAAGGCGTACCTCAATGCCGCGGGCTTCCTGCGCATCAGCGGCGGCAAGAACCCGCTCGACGCGACAAGTGTCCACCCCGAAAGCTATGAGGTAGCAACGTCCGTCCTGGAGCGCGCAGGCGTGGCAGCCAGCGAACTCAGTCGCGGCGGCGTGCCCGACATCGAGCGCCGCCTGGGCAGCATCTCGGCGCTGGCAAGCGACCTGGACTGTGGCACCCTCACGCTCATCGACATCGTCAACGAGCTCAAGAAGCCCGGCCGCGACCCGCGCGACGATGCGCCCGAGGTGGTCTTTAGCCGCTCAGCACTTTCCATCGACGACCTGGAGCCCGGCATGGAGCTCAAGGGCACAGTGCGCAACGTCGTCGACTTTGGCGCCTTCGTCGACGTGGGCGTGCACCAGGACGGCCTCGTGCACATCTCCAAGCTGGCCAACCGCTTCGTCAAGCATCCGAGCGACGTGGTGCGCGTCGGCGATACGGTCAAGGTGTGGGTCGAAAAGGTCGACCGAGACCGCAAAAAGATCTCCCTCACCATGGTGCAGGGGAAGTAACAGAAGTGCGAGCCGCCGCCATCCATCGTTGAACCTGCAAGTTTTTCTCACCTGATGGGAAAACCTTGCAGGTTTTGCAAGTTTTTGTTACGCTCTGAGAAAAACTTGCAGATTGGACGAACGATGAACGGGCAGCCCGTAGCAAGGGATAACTACCTCAAGAAGCTGATCGCTTTTCGCGATTCAGATGTTATCAAGGTCGTCACCGGCATGCGGCGATGCGGCAAGTCAACGTTGCTCGACATGATGCGCTCCCATCTTGCCAAAGACGGCGTACCGACCGAATGCCTTCTCTCTTTTCGAATGGAATCATTCGAGCTCGAGGGAATTCGCGATTGGCGCGAGCTTTACCGTCATGTCGTCGAGCGGATGCCGTCGAGTGGGAAGTGCTATCTCTTCTATGATGAGCTTCAAGAAG
>DBFCNY010000168.1:0-12179 GCA_048298285.1 Collinsella sp. | reverse complement strand
ATATAAACGCGTGCTTCTTAAGCTTTCCGGCGAAGCGCTGATGGGCGACGGCCAATATGGCATCGACCCCAAGGTTACCGACCATCTTGCTAAGCAGGTCAAGGAGCTGCTCGCCGTTGGCCATGAGGTCGGCGTCGTTGTCGGCGGCGGCAATATTTTCCGCGGCATGGCAGGCGCTGCCGGTGGCATGGAGCGTGCTCAGGCCGACTACATGGGCATGCTGGCAACCGTTATGAACGCGCTCGCCCTGCAGGATGCCTTCGAGCATAACGATGTTCCCTGCCGCGTGATGAGCGCTATCCAGATGAACGAGATCTGCGAGCCCTATATTCGCCGTCGCGCCATCAACCACCTTTCCAAGGGCAACGTCGTTATTTTTGCCGCCGGTTCGGGCAATCCGTACTTTACGACCGACACCGCCGCGGCTCTTCGTGCGTGCGAGATCGGCGCCGAGATTCTGATTAAAGCCACCAAGGTTGACGGCATCTACGATAAGGATCCCGTCAAGTGCGCTGATGCCGTCCGTTTTGACAAGATTACCTATCACGAGGTTCTCGTCCGCGGTCTGCAGGTTATGGATTCCACCGCTACGGCACTGTGCCAGGATAACCGTATGCCGATTTTGGTCCTCAACATCGATGGCGAGGACACCGTCAAGCGCGCGCTCGCGGGTGAGCCCGTCGGCACGCTCGTCTATCAGGAGGATTAAGCATGGCAGAGAACATCACCGCCCATATGGACAAGTCGCTCGAGTCCCTCAAGCATAACTTCTCCAAGGTCCGTACCG
The DNA here is from genome assembly GCA_048298285.1 of Collinsella sp. Classification (GTDB taxonomy): domain Bacteria; phylum Actinomycetota; class Coriobacteriia; order Coriobacteriales; family Coriobacteriaceae; genus Collinsella. Next base: position 11,392 of record DBFCNY010000168.1, on the reverse strand, counting down.
GCCGCGCCAATGCCAACATTCTGTCCGACATCACCGTCGATTATTACGGTGTTCCCACGCCGGTCACGCAGGTTGCCGCCGTCAAGACCCCCGAGGCCCACATGCTGCTCATCGAGCCGTGGGACAAGGCACTCATCAACGCTATCGTCAAGGCCATCGGCGCTTCCGATCTGGGTATTACCCCCAACTCCGATGGCACCGTCGTTCGTCTGCCGTTCCCGGCTCCCACCGAGGAGCGCCGTCGCGAGCTCGTCAAGGAGTGCCGCGAGTACGCCGAGCAGGCCAAGGTGTCTATCCGTAACATCCGTCGCGACTTCAACAACAAGCTTGAGCGCGATGAGGAGCTCACCGAGGACGATGTCCGTCGCGAGCAGGCCAAGGTCCAGAAGCACACCGATGAGTATGTCGCCAAGGTCGAGGAGCTTCTGAAGGAAAAAGAAGCCGAGGTCATGGAGATCTAAGGTGCAATACGACGAGCATAAACTGGTCGAGTACTTTGCCGACGCCCCTGCGGGCGTCGGTTTTTCCGACCTTGACCTCAATAACATTCCGCACCATATCTCGTGCATCATGGACGGCAATGGTCGTTGGGCCACATCGCGCGGTCTTGCACGCACCGAGGGCCACAAGGCGGGTATCGTCTCCCTTCGTGAGATTATTACCGCCTGCGTGCGTCTGGGCGTCGACGTGCTTTCTGCCTATGCGTTTTCTACCGAAAACTGGAACCGCCCGCAGCATGAGGTCAACGTCTTGATGCACCTGTTTGCCAAGACGTTTATCGACGAGCTGCCGCTTCTGAAGCGCGAAAACGTGCGCGTTGTCTTTTTGGGTGACATTTCCGCGCTGCCCAAGAAGACCCGCGACGTTTTTGAACGCGGTCTTGCCGAGTGCGCCAATCACACCGGCATGACGCTGGCGCTTGCCGTCAACTACGGCGCGCGTGCCGAGATTACCCGCGCTGTCCGTCAGATCGCACTCGACGCTGCCGCCGGTAAGATCGATCCTGGCGCAATTGATGACGACATGGTGGCTTCCCACCTCTATACCGCCGGCCTTCCCGATCCTGAGCTTGTGATTCGCACTTCTGGTGAGCTGCGCCTTTCGAACTATCTGCTGTGGCAGGTGGCTTATTCCGAATTCTACGTCACCGATACCTATTGGCCCGACTTTGATCGTTGGGGCCTTGTCGACGCCATTTTGGCCTATCAGGGCCGTGACCGTAGGTTTGGTGGACTGAGCAAGACCGAGGAGGCTTAATCGTGTCCGATCGTCCCAAGGCATCTGCTCCCAAGACGCCTGCGCGCAAAGCTGCCACTGCGGGAACGCCTGCAGTGAAGAGCGGCACCGGTTCGTGGCTGGCGGGCTTTATTACCCGTGCCGCCGCCGGTATCGTCTACGCCGTTGTCTTTATCCTGTGCCTGGTTTTGGGTATCGTGCCCACGGCCATCTTTGTTTCCGTCATGAGCGGTCTGTGCTGCTATGAGTTTTTCCGTATGACAAGGCTCGATGGCAAGATGGCTAACGAGCGCATGGGTATCGCTGCCGCCGTGCTCTTTCCGCTGTCGGCGTTGGGCGATTCGATGCTGCTGAATGCCCTGCTTTTTGCCCTGATGCTCGCTGTGGGCATTTGGTATGTCTGGTCGCCGCGTACCCGTATATCCGATGTTGCCGTGACACTCATGGGTCCCATCTACACCGGTTTTATGCTGTCGGCTATCGTGCTGCTGCGCGATGCCGTGCCCGGTTTTGCCGGCGCCCTGCTTTCGGTGGGTGTTTGCGCGTCTCTCTGGGTCTCCGATTCGTTTGCCTATATCGTGGGTAGCCGTATCGGCAAACACAAGATGGTTCCCAAGATCTCTCCCAAAAAGAGCTGGGAGGGGTTTGTTGGCGGCATCCTGGGCTCGGTTTTGATTTGGCTCATCCTGTGGGCGACGCATTTCTTCAAGCTCAGCCTGCCCTATGCGCTGCTGTGCGGCGTGGTCGTGTCCATTCTGGGCGTTATCGGCGACCTTATCGAGTCGCGCATCAAGCGCGGTGTGGGCGTCAAAGATTCCGGCAACCTTATCCCGGGCCACGGCGGCATGCTCGATCGTAGCGATTCGCTTATCTTCGGCTGCATCACCGCGCAGCTGATGCTGATGATCGGAGGCGTGCTGTAATGTCATTCCAGACGACGTATGGCCCCGATGGACGCCTCCGTGTTGCCATCCTGGGTTGTACGGGCTCCATCGGCACCCAGGCGCTCGATGTGTGCCGCCAGCATGCCGATCGCCTGCAGGTGACGGCGCTGTCCGTTAACTCCAGTACCTCCGAGCTTGTTGCCGCTGCCCGCGAGTTCTCGGTTTCGGCGGTTGCCGTGGCCGATGTCGCTCATGGCGATGACGCCGTGCTGCAGGAGTTGCCCGAGGGAACGAAGCTCGGCGTTGGCGCGCAGGCGGTTTGCGAGCTCGCGCGTCGCGACGATGTCGACTGCGTACTCGTCGCTATTGTGGGTGCCGCCGGTCTCGAGGCGAGCCATGCGGCCTTGACCTCGAATAAGCGTCTTGCCCTTGCCAACAAGGAGTCCCTCGTCGTCGGTGGCGACTTGCTTATGCCGTTGGCGCAACCGGGCCAGCTTATTCCAGTCGACTCTGAGCACTCCGCCATCTACCAGTGCTATCTGGGGGAGAACCCGCGCGAGGCTCATTGTATTTGGCTCACCTGCTCGGGCGGTCCGTTCTTTGGCCGCACGCGCGACGAGCTAAATCGCGTGACGCGTGCCGATGCCCTCGCACATCCCACGTGGGCCATGGGTGCTAAGATCACCATCGACTCCGCCACCCTCATGAATAAGGGCCTGGAGCGCATTGAGGCCATGCATCTGTTTAACTGCGACCTCGATTTCATTAACGTGGTCGTGCAGCGTCAGTCCAAGATTCACTCTATGGTCGAGTTTGCCGACGGCTCCGTGATGGCGCATCTCGGTGCTTCCGACATGCGTATTCCCATCCAGTTCGCGTTCTCGTATCCCGAGCGTTGGGATACCCCGGCGCCTCGTATCGATTTCCGCGAGCTGGGGCAGCTCACGTTTGATGCTGCCGACATGGATACCTTCCGCTGTCTGGCACTGGCCGAGCGTGCCGGCAAGACGGGTGGCACCATGCCGTGCGTGCTCAATGCCGCCAACGAGGTCGCCGTCGATGCCTTCCTGCACGATGGCTGCAGCTTTACCGATATCGATCGCATTGTGGAATCCTGCATGGATGCCCACGATATGCAGGCGGTCGATTCGTTTGAGCAGCTTCGCGACATCGATGCGTGGGCGCGTGAAAAGGCTGCGCAGGTACTCTCCGCAACCCGTTCCTAACCCATAAGGATTGCTTTTTCGTTTTATGGATACTGTTCTGAGCGTTCTCTCATCGGTCTTTTGGGGCCTGCTGATGCTTTCCGTCCTCGTGTTTTTGCACGAGGGCGGCCACTTTTTGGCGGCGCGTGCCTGCGGCGTCCGTGTGACCGAGTTCTTTTTGGGCCTGCCGTGCCGCTTTGACATCCATTACACGTCGCGTCGCATTGGAACCAAGTTTGGCGTGACCCCGCTGCTGCTGGGTGGCTACGCTGCCATCTGCGGTATGGATCCGACCGATGTCTCCTGCGCCGATCGCGTGCTCGCGGCTATCTACCGTCATGGTCGCGTGACCGTGGCCGACCTTGCTGTCGAGCTCGAGCTTTCCGAGGAGGATGTGCTCGAGGCTTGTGCTCTGTTGCTGGGCTGGGGCTCCATCGCTCCCTGGTATGAGGAAGGGGAGAAACCCTCGCCGAGCTACTATCCCACCAAGTATCAGACGCTGCCGCGAGACGCGGCGGGTTACACCACCTTTGACGGCCGCCGGTTCGATCGAGAGCATGCGACTGCCGAGGGCGATGTGTGGGAGCTGCCGTGCGGCGAGGCTGATTTCTTGGCGCAAGAGCGCTCGCACACTTATCTTGGCCAGGGCTTTCTCAAGCGCGCCTTTATGCTGCTCGCGGGCATTCTCGTCAATATCCTGACGGGTTTTTTGCTGCTTATGAGCATCTATTCCATTGCGGGCGTCACCGTGCCGATCGATACCAACGTGATCGGTCAGGTTGACGAGGGGTCTATTGCCGCCAAGGCGGGTATCGAGGCTGGTGATGCGATCCTTTCGGTTGACGGTGTATCGTGCTCCACATGGATGAACGTTTACGATGCCATCGGCAAGGCCGCCGGTAAGGACGATATCGCCATCGAGTACGAGCGTGACGGCAAGCAGCATTCGACCACGGTTGCGCTCAAAGAGGACGAGCGCCTAGGTGTGTATGCCTCTACGCAGGTAGTCCGTTTGGACCCCATCACCTCGGCGCGTCTGTCATTCTCCTATGTTGTGCAGACCGCGGAGGGCGTGATGCGTCTACTGCAGCCGCAGCATACGATGGAGATACTCGATCAGTCCACCTCGATTGTGGGCATCAGCGTCATGTCATCTCAGGCGGCTGCCGCCGGCCCCGCGACATTCTTGACGTTTGCCGCGCTCATCTCGTTCTCGCTGGGCTTTATGAACCTGCTGCCCATTCCGCCGCTCGACGGGGGAAAGCTGGTTATCGAGATCATCCAAAAGGTTTCCGGTCGCGAGTTGCCGCTGAAGGTGCAGACAATCGTCAGCTATGTCGGCATCGCGCTCTTTGCGCTGCTGTTTGTCTATATGCTTCGTTCCGACGTCCTTCGATTTATTTTGTAGGGGAGTGTTTGGATTGTCTTTGTCCCATCCTTTGCCGCGCGAGCTGACGCGCCCCGTGTTTGTGGGCGACGTGCAGATAGGCGGCGGCGCTCCGGTGGTGGTTCAGTCCATGACCTGCACCGATACCGCCGACGCCCAGGCAACGCTTGCGCAAGTGCGCGCGCTTGCCCAGGCGGGTTGTGATGTTGTGCGCGTGAGTGTGCCCACTGAGGCTGCGCTCGAGGGCTTTCGCACGATTTGTGCGGAGTCTCCGGTGCCGATCGTTGCCGATATTCACTTTAACCATAAGCTCGCCATTGGTGCCGTTGAGGCCGGTGCTGCCAAGCTCCGCATCAATCCCGGCAATATCGGCGATTGGGACAAGGTTGACGCGGTGATTGATGCTGCTGGCGCCGCTGGGTGCGCAATTCGCATCGGTGTTAACGCCGGCTCGCTTGAGCAGGATATCGCCGAGCGCGATGACCTCACGCAGCCCGAAAAGCTCGTGATGTCGAGCGAGCGTTTCGTCAAGCATTTTGAAGACCGCGGCTTTACGAACATTGTGCTTTCGGCCAAGGCCCATAGCGTGCAAACGACGCTTGATACCTATCGAGCCCTGTCGCGTGAGATTCCCCACGTTCCGCTTCACCTGGGCGTGACGGAGGCCGGAACCAAGCTCCAGGGCACCATTAAGAGCTCTGTGGGCCTGGGTATTCTGCTTTCCGAGGGTATCGGTGACACCATGCGCGTCTCGCTCACGGCCGATCCGGTCGAGGAGCCGCCGGTCGCCTGGGGAATTCTGCAGTCGCTGGGCCTGCGTCGTCGCGGTCCTGAGATCGTCTCGTGCCCCACGTGTGCCCGCTGCCAGGTCAACCTCATTCCTATCGCTGTGGAGGTCACCGAGCGACTCAAGAACTATTCGGCTCCGCTTTCTATCGCCGTGATGGGATGTGCCGTTAATGGCCCCGGCGAGGCTTCCGACGCCGACCTGGGCGTGGCCTGCGGACGAGGTCAGGGCCTGCTCTTTTCGCATGGCCAGATCATTGGTAAAGTAGCTGAGGATCAAATTGTCGACGCGCTCATGGCCGAGGTCGACAAGCTTATTGAGGAGAAATAAATGACTCGAGCAATGTATATGTCTAAGCTTTACGCGCCGACGCTTAAAGAGGATCCGGCGGACGCCGAGCTTGCGAGCCACCGTCTGCTGCTTCGCGCCGGCATGATCCGCAAGGAGGCCGCCGGCCTGTATTCCTATCTGCCGCTCGCATGGCGCTCGATCCGCAAGATCGAGAACATCGTGCGCGACGAGATGGATGCCGCCGGTGCCCAGGAGCTTATGATGCCCATTATGGTCGATGCCGAGCTGTGGCGTGAGTCCGGCCGCATCGATGCCTATGGCAAGGAACTCGTGCGCTTTGATGACCGTCACGGCCGTGAGTTCGTGCTGGGCCCCACCCACGAGGAGACTGTCACCGCCCTGGTGCGCAATGAACTGCGCTCCTATAAGCAGCTGCCCGTCAACCTCTACCACATCCAGGATAAGTTCCGCGACGAGTTCCGCCCCCGCTTTGGTCTGATGCGCGGTCGCGAGTTCATCATGAAGGACGCCTACAGCTTCTCCGCCACGCAGGAGAGCCTGCAGGAGGAGTACGACAAGATGAAGCAGGCCTACGCCAACATCTGCGAGCGCTGCTACATCAAAGCCCTGCCCGTCGTTGCCGACTCCGGCGAGATCGGTGGCGATACTTCCGTCGAGTACATGGCTTTGGCCGACGCCGGCGAGGCTTCGCTGGTCTACTGCGACGATTGCGGCTTTGCTGCCGATGACGAGGCGGCAAGCACCAAGGTCGTCGTGACTGAGGGCCCCGGCGACGGTACGCTCACCAAGGTCGAGACTCCGGGCATGGGCACCATCGAGGCCGTCGCCAAGTTCTTCGGCTTCCCCGAGAACGGCACGCGCAAGTCCCTGGCGTTGATCGATGCCGAGGGTAAGCCCGTCGTGGCCATCGTCCCGGGTGATCATGAGCTCAACGACTGCAAGGCCGAGCATGTCTTTGGCAAGGGCTATCGCATGATGACCGACGAGGAGCTCCAGACTTACAGTCTGCATAAGGGCTTTATCGGACCGGTTAACCTGCTCGATGGTATTCGTCTGGTCTGCGACGAGAACCTGCGCGAGTCCAAGCAGTGGGCTTGCGGTGCCAACGAGGTCGATTATCACTTTACCGGCGCCTGCCCCGAGCGCGACTTTACCGTCGATGAGTGGGCCGACCTGGTCACCGTCGTTGCCGGCGATCCCTGCCCGCACTGCGGCAAGCCGCTCTCCGCTGCCCGCGGCATCGAGGTCTCTCAGGTCTTCCAACTGGGTACCAAGTATTCCGAGGCCATGGGTGCCACCTTTATGGATGAGGACGGCAAGGAAAAACCGCTGATCATGGGTTGCTACGGCGTGGGCGTGTCTCGCTCGCTTGCTGCCGTCGTGGAGCAGCACAATGACGAGCATGGCATCGTCTGGCCGGTCTCTGTCGCTCCGTACGAGGTGGCGGTGATTCCGCTCGATCCCAAGAAGGAGGAGTGCGCGACCGTCTGCGACCAAATCGTCGAGGGCTTGTGCGCCGTTGGTATCGAGGTCGTCGTGGATGACCGCGACGAACGTCCCGGCTTTAAGTTTGCCGACAACGACCTTATGGGTTTCCCATATCAGGTCGTTCTGGGTAAGCGTGGTCTCAAGAATGGCACGGTGGAGCTCAAGGACCGTGCTACCGGCGAGCGTGAGGACGTGGCGATCGACGAGGTCGTCGCCAAGGTTGCCGAGCTGGTGAAGGCTGCCCGTCGCTAATCGACGTTTCTGCTATTAGATGCAATTACAGGACTGCCCCGTATCTCTCTTAGGATGAGAAGCGGGGCAGTCCTTTTTGTTGCGTGAATCAGCTCGACGGGTAACAGAAAACCCCACAGCCCAAAGGCTTAATAGTGACAAGTAACTATTTTGTCGCAGAGAACGGTGTGACCCGAAGGTCACGCCGTTTTTCTGTGTTCATAGGTTGTTTGCGTGATGATAGGCTCGGAAATAACGGGAATATCTACATCGTCCACGAAGTTGAAGAAAATCTTCACTTTCTGCTTGCGCTTGCCGCTGGATTTGTCCGGGGCATAGACGATGATTTTCTTGATATACTCGTTCACGATGGTCTGTGTCAGCTCCTCCACATCCACATATTTCTGTGTCAGGGCGATAAAGGCATCCAGACCGTCGTTCATTTCTTCCCGCTGTTCCACCCATTCTTCGATAACTTCAATTTCGAGCTTTAACCGTTCCTGCTCCGCTTCATAGTCCGCAGACATCTTTCTGTATCTGTCCTGATTGAGATTTCCAAGAACATAGTCCTCGTACAGCCGGGCGATGATGACATCCAGATCGGCAAGGCGTTTCTTTGCCTGTTCCAGCTTCTTTTTGTCATCCCGGATGCTGCGCTCCTGGTCAGTCCTGCGGCATTGCAGCCATTCCTCCTGAAAACCGTCCACATCGCTTCGGATATACTCATTGACTGCCCGGATGCGTTCCAGAACGATTTCACGAAGCACATCTTCCCGGATATAGTGGGCAGTACAAGTACCACGGTTGCTCTTGTAGTTGTTGCAGACGTAGTGATCCTGCTTGCCCTCAAAGTTTTTGCTTGTGGCAAAGTGGAGCTTGCCGCCGCAATCGGCACAAAACAGAAGCCCGGAGAACAATCCCTGCCGTTCCGCTTTTGCGGGGCGGCGTTTGTTTTTCCTCAGTTCCTGCACCCTGTCAAACTGTGCCTGAGATACAATCGCTTCCTGTGTGTCCGGCAGATAAAACATATTCTCCGGCTCATTGGGAATCCGCTTTTTCAGCTTGTAGGACTTGGAATAAGTCTTGAAGTTGCAGGTACAGCCTGTGTACTCCTGCCGTTCCAAAATCCCTACAATGGACTGGTTGCCCCAGTGGTACGGTCTTTCCGGCATCGGCTTTTTCTTTCGCTTGGCATAGAGTGCCTTTGCGGTCAGAATCTGCTTTTCTTCCAGAATCCTTGCAATCTGCTCCGGGCCTTTGCCGTCAATGCAAAGGTCGAAGATGAGCTTGACTACCGGAGCCGCTTCTTCATCCAGAATCCAGTGATCCTTGTCCTCCGGGTCACAGCGGTATCCGTAGGGCGGTTTGCCCATGTGCTTCCCACTGGTTCCTCTCTGCCGCAAACTGACACGGACTTTCTTGCTGGTATCACGGGGATACCACTCGTTGAACAGATTACGGATTGCGGCGAAGCCCTCGCTGTCTCCCCGGTTGCTGTCTACGCCATCATTTATAGCGATAAAGCGGACATCATAACTCGGAAAGATAATATCCGTATATTGTCCAACAGTCAGATAGTCAGATAGTCACGACCAAAGCGGCTGAGGTCTTTGACCAGCCAGCAGCCCACAAGCCCCTGCTTGACAAGCTCAAAGCCTTCCTGCACACCGGGACGATTGAAGTTCGTCCCCGTATAACCGTCATCCACCAGAATTTTCAGGTTTGTATACCCGTGGTCACGGGCATATCGGGTTAAATACTCTCTCTGATTTGCGATACTGTTACTCTCGCCTTCCTGGGCATCCTCGTTGCTCAGACGGCAATAGAGAATGGTAATTTTCTGCTGATCCAACATAATATCCTCCTTCGGTGGTTGGTCAGCCGACAGTACCGTTGTGCATATTGGAATTATATCATGCTTTTGTGTCGCAGTCATTAACAAATCACCCCCTTGTCAGAAAAAATGAGCCGTTTTACCTTGTCGGTAAGTGGCTCATTTCCATCACACTCCGTTTCAATCACATACCATGTGTTTCCGATCTTGCACTCAATGGTTTTGCAGAAAGAGGACTGTGCCGCTTCCCAACGCTTGCGGCATTCTTCCAGAAAATCAATAGGCGGCTCAAAAATCGGATCGAAGCAGGAGCAAATATCAATATAGCCGATGGCATCGTTGATTTCTTCCATCGGGGCATCTTCCATAATCATCTTGTTAATTTCATCTACGGTTTTCTTCATAGGCAAATAGTTCCTTTCTTAAATTTCCATGTCCTGTCCACGATTGCGGGCAGGGTGTTTGTGTTCATACAGTTCCTTTCCCCTGGCGAGGATGGCATTGATAAAAGCCCAGACCTTTTCAGATGCAATCTCAATCGCATCCAGGAAAGGCTGGGCTTTTTGTTTCAGCTCCTCATAGTCTTTGTTCAGTTTTTCAAAACGGTCTTTCCATATCTTTGCGTTTTTATCTGCCTGCTCGAATTTCTGCTTGTATTTCAGCTTCTCAGACTTTTCCGCAAAGCTGCTGACCGCATAATCCTTTAGCGTGCGGCACTCATCCGCCGTCATGGTAACATTTCCCGTAATGGGATTTTTCTTGCCCATCGACTCAATCTCATGTGCAGTCATAGCAACAGACTTAGCAGCCTGAGTTTCCTTTTTCAGAGCTTCCAGTTTCTTTTTCTGCTTCTCCGTGGCAGCTTTGGCATCCGCTAAGCTCTGCTCGGCCTGTGCCACCTGTCCGGTCACAGCTTCCAAACGCTGCTGTTCGGCCTGTACCTTGAACTGTGTCACCGTCAGATGTTCTTCGGTGCTGCCACATTCTCCACGCTCTACATCGGTATAACCAGCGTTTCGCATGAAATTGAAAAAGTCATCCTGCAGCACACTGTAGGACGACTTCAAAATCTTTTTCCCTTTTGCGTTCAACATAGGATTTCCGTTTTCATCAAGAACGGGTTTGGATTCCCTCTTCTTACTGCGGCTGACCTGTGTGATCGTTTCCTTTACCGTTCCCCGGAGGGATTCATCCTTGCATCGCTTCGACCACAGGATTTGTTTCTCCACCACCGGGATATAAACCACATGAAGGTGATAGTGGTACACATCCTCACCCAGAGCTTCCGACATTGCCCGGTTGCGCTCGTCGGCATGCATTACAGCGGAGAGGATATACTGCTCACCGCCCACAATCTCCACGGCGGCTTTGTAGGCATCGGCATAGAACTGTTTGGCATATTCATAGCCGCCGTGGTTGTGGAAGTAGGCAGAGTTTACATCAAACAGCAGCTCCCCATATTTCACCGCATCGGCTTTCAGACCACGGGTGGTGATAACACCATCTGCAATCATCTGATCGAACATGGCGGCATAGCTGTCGGTAGGTTTCTTGAAGTGGACATTGCGGTGGGTCTGGGTGGTATCAATATCTTGATTGGAGTAGCTGTCTTTTTCTCGCTCGTTATGCTCCTGAACTTTCGCCACATCGTCGAGGGTGGGCAAGTCCTGGTTACGGGCAAAGGTACGGTCAATTCCATCGTTTCTTGCCAAATGGCATCCCTCCTTTCAAGGTTCATCGAGAGGTGACGGGGAACGAAGATGCACTTCTTCGGAAGTGTAATAACCCACTATAACACTTTCATCCATTCTGGCTGCAAAGTGCCGTGGGCTCTCCCGAGGGGGTGTGCGGTCACTGCGGTGACCTCTGCTGACCAAGGCAAAATGTCTGCAACTTTTCCCATGGTCAGCCCGTCTGCATGAAGCTGTTCTGCGGAACGTTTCTTGCAGACGTTGGCAGCGTCTTTCACTGCCATCCATAGGCAGCACTGCGGTGTGCCTATGGGGACGGGAACTACGAGGGGATGTT
>DBFCNY010000167.1:0-4800 GCA_048298285.1 Collinsella sp. | reverse complement strand
TCTCTCAGGACGTACTGCTTGAGTCGTTCGACAGATCGACTGCACTTTATATGCCCGCAGATGACTTCGTCAAAGCTGAGCCTTTTGATTGGAAGACGTTCGTGACCGGCGAAGATGGCTGCTGCTCTGATGCCAACGCGCCGTTCGCGCAGCGCGCATCTCACTGGTGTATTCGCTGCGCCGTTCATATTTTCGATAGGAGTATCCGTAGTCATCATAGTAATAAGGGGCTTCATCGACAGCATCATCGAGCTCAGGCGCTATGAGATAGAGTTTTCTATCTCTGGATATGATGCAGGGATAGTCGATTTGCCCTGATTCGTTCCTGATTTGCCAAATAGTCTCATTTATCTCAAATCTCGAGACTGGATTGGGGGCACAGGAGTTGTAGAGCTCAATAAGTTCATCGAGCGAAATGATCCCGCAGGCATCTGTGTAGGCGCGGGCGAAGCGCCGAACTTCTTGATTTGATTCAAGCGTACGGCGCTCCCAAGCATCCAAAACGTCCTGCGGGCTTCGATAGCGGGCATGACGATCGATGCGCAACGCGCTCCAACGGTTATCCGCGGCAACGTTCATCAGATCTAAGCGCAGATCTTTGTCGGCGATGTGAGCGAGCGACTGATAGTGTTCTAGATCAAGCTCCGGTCGAAAACCCATGTCTTCCGGAACAATTCGTGCGAGCTTTATGCAACGCTTGAGATAAGTCGGGCCTAGGCTTGGGCTAAAGTGCTGCTTGAGGTGGCAAGCGATGGGCGAGAGCAAGCCATTGAGATTGGAGATAGGGTATCCGGCAATCTCTTGCTCGAGACGGCGCCCGATGAGCAGAGCCCCTTCCGAAGAGGTCTCATGGTTGATACCTTTCTGACCAAGGTGTTTGGCCTCGACAATCCTGCTGATATCTGAGCAGGTGTTTGAAATAATGTCGGGTGAAAGGGTTGGAATCTTTTTAGCCATAGCGATGCACTCCTGTGTGACTCACGGATAACGGAAACGTTTGGTTGTGAGTGCCGTTCTTTGATGGCGGCGGCGAACAGGAGCGCAGCCTGTCTGAGATGGACGAGTGCAGTAACCACCGATCTTACTTACTGAGCTCGCTCCAGCGTGTCATTGGGGACCTCCACAGGAACTCTCGACCAGTCTCATGCCTTGGGATGAGTATAACACAGAGAGCAAACATATGTTCTATAAATTTGAGAAACTGAATCCCTACCTACTCATTTAAGTGCGTCCCCAATGAGCGGTTGTGAGGGACCCACGCAAAAAAAGCTGTACGCCAGCATCCAAAGATGTCGAAAATGGTCGACTTTGGATGCTGGCGTACATGTTTGGCTCGGCGGGGGATTAGTTATTGGGGACGTTCTTTAACGACTACTCATTTAAGTACGTCCCCAATGAGTGCTAGAGCAGGTTCTCCTGTACCCATGCGATGATGTCACTCGATTCGTAGAGTGGTTTGCCGTCAATGAACAGGCAGGGAACCTGGCGTTTTCCGCCGACGGCGATGAGTGTCTGCTCGGCTTCGGTATCGGTCGAGATATTGCGTTCGGGAATGGTCACGCCGTTATCGGCCAGAAAGCGCTTGACCTTTATGCAATACGGGCAGCCGGTCATAACGTACAGCTCGAGCCTGTGATCAGTAGCCATAGGTCTCCAATCGGTTGGGGTTTCGATTGAAATACCCAAAGCCGCCACGGTCTATGCGCGCGTCAACGACGACTCGATCGCCTGAACCAGAAGCGCCGTGGCGCCGGTGCCGCAGGGCTTGTCGTAGTAGTCGATAAAGCGCTGGTCGGCGAGGTAGCCGTGGGCGAGCCCCAGATATGCCTCGTCTTGGGGCTCGCTGCCCCAGCTGAGAGCTATCCATCGACGGTGCATTGCGACAAGCTTGCGCGCCTCGCTTCCATCCGGTTCGCCGTCGCCCATGGCGATCGAGAGCTGGCCCAGAATGGCACGCTCGAGTTCCTTCATGTCGTTCCATGTCTCGGGGTCCATGTCCAGCAGTGCCTCGTTTGCTGCATCGACGGCCTTGTCGCCATAGCGCGCCCGCGCCTCGGCACCGTAGCGCTCCTCGTTTTCCTGCACGGTGCGCCAGCGCTCCAGTTGCGGCAGCACGGCGCCCATGAGCGAGACGGCTTCGTCGAGCGACATACCGGTGTTTTGTGCCAGCCGCGGGGCACAATCCTCGATCATTGCCTCCATGGTGGTGTCGTAGGTGTACTTGCCGTGGTCGTAGCACCACTTGCAGTAATGATCGGTCGCAGTGCCCGCAGCATCGGTGCCGCAGTCGTCGGGCGTGAGTATCATGCCGCAGCTCTGGCAATAGTGCTCGGGCATTTCGAGCAGGTGGGACAGAGGCTCGCCGGTCACGGCGGCGATGAGCTTCATCATGTCGATGCCCGGTGTGACCTCGCCGCGTTCCCAGCGGCTGATGGCCTGGCGTGTGACGAAGAGCTTGGCGGCGAGCTGCTCCTGGGTAAGGTGATGGGCGCGACGGACAGCGATGAGCTTTTCTGCAAAGGCCATAACGGCTCCTTTCTGCTGGTTGATGGCTTAAGCATACGCGGCAGCCGGTACCCTTCCAAGCAACCGTTGGTTGCACGACGGGAGACCGCGGCGAAGAATTGCGCGCAACGCCCCACACCTCCATGCCGTACAATGACCGGCATGGAACCTATTGCACACATACATACCGACCTGCCGCAGAAGTTCGGCATTCCGCGCAACAGCTTTTTGGCGCCCCATCTACAGGGGCGCATTATCTTTGAGCCGGAGTTTGCCTCTAATACCGCGGTTGCAGGGCTCGAGTCTTTCTCGCACTTATGGCTGCTTTGGCGTTTTGAAAACGGAACGCCGGGCGGCACGGCAGAAGACATCGCCGCCGATGCCAAGACACAGGACAAGGCCGGCACCAACGCCAAGTGGTCAAAGACCGTGCGTCCGCCGCGCCTGGGAGGTGCCGAGCGCGTGGGCGTGTTTGCCACGCGTAGCCCGTTTCGGCCCAACCCCATCGGCCTTACCTGCGTAAAGCTCGACCGCGTTGAGCTCACCGACAACGGTCCCATTATCCACGTGCTGGGCGCCGACCTGCGCGACGGCACACCCATCTACGACATCAAGCCCTACATTCCGTTTGCGGATTGTCATTCGGACGCGACGGGCGGATGGATCGAGGACAACCCGTGGCAAGAGCTCAACGTCGAGTTCCCACAAGCACTTCAAGACAAGGTCCCGCCCACAAAGTTGCCCGGCTTAATCGAGGTCCTTCGCCAAGATCCGCGCCGCGCTGGTAGCAAGCACGAGCCCGATCGCGTTTACCATCTGGCCTATGCTGGGCTCGACGTGTCGTTCACGGTCGACGGGGCGCAGCTAACCGTAACCGCCGTCACCGAAGCTCGGGACTAACCGGGCACCCGTTTACGCCGTCAAATTCAACCCCAAAACCCGTGCCAAAACCACCCGCGCTGGTGGACAATAACGCCTACCGAACCAATCCGCTTTGCACGGGAGCCCAGCATGAAATACGACTTCACCTCAATCATCGACCGCCACGGCATGGACGCCATCGCCGTTGACTCTTGGGGCGAGATCCCCGGCATGGCGCCAAACAGTCCCGACGAGGGCTTCGACCGCATCCCCATGTGGGTGGCGGACATGAACTTTGCGACGGTGCCGACGGTGCAGGAGCACATCATTCAGCGTGCCCAGCACCCTATGTTTGGCTACTTTGATCCCCGCGCCGAGTATTTCGATCGCATCATCGAATGGCAGAGTCGCCGCAACGGCGTTGAGGGCCTGCTCCCTGAGCATATCGGCTATGAAAACGGTGTGCTGGGCGGCGTCGTATCGACGCTGCGCGCGTACGTCCAGCCGGGCGACGCGGTGCTGGTCCATAGCCCCACCTACATCGGCTTTACCAAGTCCATCGAGGCTGCGGGCTATCGCATTGTCCACAGCCCGCTTAGGCTCGACGACCAAGGCGTGTGGCGTATGGACTTTGAGGACATGGAGCAAAAGCTCGCCCAAAACCATATCCATGCCGCGGTGTTCTGCTCGCCGCACAATCCCTGCGGCCGCGTATGGGAGCGCGACGAGATCGAGCACGCCATGGATATCTATCGCCAGCACGATTGCGTGGTGATCTCGGATGAGATTTGGTCCGATATCATCCTGCCGGGTCACAAGCATATCCCGACGCAGTCGGTGAGCGAGGATGCCCGCATGCGCACGGTTGCCCTCTACGCGCCCAGCAAGACGTTCAACCTGGCGGGCCTGGTCGGCAGCTACCACATCATCTATAACGAGACGTTGCGCGACCGCGTGTGCGCCGTGTCCAACAAGACTCACTACAACGAGATGAATGTCCTCTCCATGCATGCGCTTATCGGTGCCTACCAGCCGCAAGGCTATGAGTGGGTGGATGAGCTCAACCAGGTGCTTGCCGGCAATATCGAGTACTTCTGCACGCATGCAGAAAAACATTGGAAGGGCGTCACGTTTTCGCGTCCGCAGGGCACCTACATGGTGTTTCTGGACTGCACCGAGTGGTGCCGCGAGCATGGCCGCGATATTCAGTGGCTGCTCGACGAGGGGGCGCGCGTGGGCGTGGGGTATCAGGACGGCCGCCCGTTCCACGGGCCCTGCCACATTCGCGTGAATCTGGCGCTGCCGCTTTCGCGCGTGAGGGAAGCGTGCGACCGCCTGGACCGCTACGTTTTTAATGCACGGTAAGTGCGCGCTGCATGCGGGGCCTTCTGCCAAGTCGGCTAGAAGGCCCCGCAGGGTAAAGCGTCTGTAACC
>DBFCNY010000166.1:0-2912 GCA_048298285.1 Collinsella sp. | reverse complement strand
GGGTAATATCCTAACTTATCCCAAGCGCGTCGAAGGCGGCGCGGACGACCTGCTCGGCGGTGGGGCGGATATAGTGCCGTCCCGACACGCCGGGGAGGGCGTGTCCCATCAGCATCTCGATGAGGTCCCACGGCAGGCGAAGCTCGACCTCCGCTATCGTACGCCATGAGTTGCGGAGGTTCGACCACGGGATGTGCTCGATGCCGCGGGCGGCGCAGAGTTTCCGCCAACGGTCGTTGCAAATGCTCCGGTTCATGGGCAGCCCGTCGACCCGGTCGCTCAGCCACTCGCGGCCATCGGCGGCGCGCGAGGCCGCTATCTCGACGAGGCGGTCGGCGGCCTGCGGCAGGATCACGACGGTGCGGGCGGACTTGGCGGTCTTGAGGGCGCCCACCGGCTCGGTGCCGGACTGCTGCATCTGGCGGCAGATGTCGGCGGAGGCGAGGACGGTACCGCTACGCTCCCAGTGCAGCACCTCCTCGGTGCGCACGCCCAGTGACTCGCCCGAGCGGCAGGAGCCGAAGCACGCGAGGATGAACGCGGGCTCCAGGGGGTTGCCGCGCAGTGCGTCGAGGACGCCCAGGGCCTCGTCGAGGGTGTAGACGCGCTTTGAGCGCTCGCGGGTCTTGCGGGTGGGCATGGTGTACCTGACGCTGGCGGCGAACGGGTCGAGCGGCAGGCGGATGAAGGTCGAGACGCAGGCGTAGACCTTGCGCAGGGTGAGCAGGGCGGTATCGGCGGTGGCGGCGGGAAGTGTCAGCAGCCAGTCCTGCAGCTCGACGGCGCGCAGCTGGTCGACGGGCATTGCGCCCCAGCGGGGTCCGACGTAGTTTCTCCACGAGCGCAGCACGAGGTCGCGGGTGTTGGGGGCGAGGGTTGCCGCCTCGACCTGTGCGGCCATCTTGGGGACGAGCCACGTCTCGTAGGCCTTGGCTATGGTTGGCACGGGGGCGTCGTCGGCGTGCTCGACGTGGATGCGGTCGAGTTCCGCGCACGCCTCGCGGTAGGTGCCGTACACGGTCTTGGTCTTGCGCCTGCGGCCCCGCGGCGTGTTCTGCATCCATCGCAGGACGTACTTCTTGCCGCGCCTCATCTCGGTCACGGAGCCCCAGACGCGGCGGCGCTGCTTCTTTGTCATATAATCAGATCCGTTCAGATCGCGGGCTTATTCTCCGTTTCGCCCGGTTCTGACTACGGCCCCGTCTCACGTTCCAAAGTGCAGGGGCCGTCTCCTTAGTCTCGGGGCCGCGGCATCAGCCTGCGGTCCCGAGATTTTTCGCTTTCATTGGCATCACCTCCCTGCGATGAGCTGCGGTCAGCTCGGACCGCTTGCGCGTCGGGCTATGACTCCGCCCCGTCTTCTGGCAGTTCGCCCGCTATCCCGTCGTCGGCCTCTATCTTCGCTATCACGGGGCTGCCCTCGAGGGTCGAGAGTTGGCTGATAGCCATCTCTCGCAAGTATGCCGCCCTCTGCCTGCGGTCGATTCCCCTTTTGATCAGTTCGGCGTTCATGCTTTCGAGGTTCGCGAGGACGAGCAGCTGGTGCAGGCTCGCCTCGTCTCGGATGTTGCCCGTCGCGCCTTCGTGCGACTCCCTCCACTGCTTTGCCGTCATCCCGAACAGGGCGACGTTGAGGACGTCCGCCTCGTTTGCGTAGGTGTAGCCCTCGACCTGCCGGCTCATGCTCGGCTTCAGCAGGTTCTCCTTCACGGCGTCGGTGTGTATGCGGTAGTTGATCTTCGAGAAGAGCCTCTTCTCGTTCCACTCGCCGGAAATCCTGCTGTTCTCGTCGTTCTTCAGACGCTGGTAGTCTTTGATGACGTAGAGCTTGAATTCCGGGGAAATCCACGAAGCGAACTCGAATGCGATGTCCTTGTGGGCGAACGTGCCGCTCGCATACCTCCCCCTCTTGGTCCTTATGCCGATGGCGTTTGTCCTCGAAATCCACTTCGTCGGCGTCAGGGTGAAGGAGTTGAGCCCGGCCTCTTCCCTAAAGGCATCGAATTCGATGCCTTTAAAATCGGGGTTGTGGAGCGACTCCCAAACACCGAGGAACTCGATGGTGTTCCTGTTCCTCATCCAGTTCTGCACCACCATCTTCGGCTCATCGCTCTTGTACCTTGCAATGTCCGTGAGTGAGATGTAGTCGTCCCCGCTGCCGGTCGACGCGACCCCGATCTCTATACCGAGTGCGCTGATCTTCTCGATTGCCTCTTTCGGAGCCATCCGCGCTCCTCCGTTCTTCCAGTCCGGTTGGCAGGGCCCGGTCGGACCCATGCCGCTACCTCTCGTCCCGCTCGCCCATGTACCAGACGACGCGGCCCTTGCAGACCACGGGCTCGTCGTCGGGCCCGGCTAGGATGTCGTCGTACTCGCCGCTGTGGCTGTCCGCCGTGAGCATCACGGTCGAGCGGCCCCGGGTGTAGTTGCGCACCACGGCGCCGTAGTCGGACGTCTCGGCGAGCACCGGCTGGCCGTTGACCGGCTCCATGTCGGGGTCGACCAGCAGCAGGGCGTCGTGGGGGAAGCGGTTGTCCATGCACCCTCCCTGGGCGTGGACCATGAAGCCGCGCGGGTGCGCGTCGGCGATGGAGGCGGGGACCTCGACCTCGTCGGCGAGGTTCCCCTCGTCGCACGGCTCGCCCATGTGCGCGAAGCCCAGCAGGGGGACCATGCGCGAGGTGCCGCTGATGGCGGCCTCGGTTGCGTCCTCTCCCATGAGGTCAGCTACCGTGGTGTCGAACAGAACTGCAAGTTCCTTCATTTTGTCGAGGCGCGGCTTTGATCTGCCGCTTTCCCAGGCACCTACAGCCCTGTTTGTTATTCCGAGTTTGTCGGCAAGTTCTGCCTGAGTAAGGCCTGAATCTAAGCGTATCCGCTTCAATCTGGTAGAGAACTCCATAACCATCTAC